>NZ_BPRD01000658.1 GCF_022179745.1 Methylorubrum podarium | reverse complement strand
GCAAGGGGGAGGAGAGACGCTCCGGCATGCCAGCACAGAGCGGCGACATCGCCGCCCTTGCGCTGCGCCTCGGCACCGCCCCCGCCAGGGCTGACTCCTCCTCCAGTGCCCGGGCGCGCGTCGCAAGCACGGTCGACTCGGACCGGCCATCGCCACGGCGTCCATGGCGCCCTTGCCGGTACCGGATGCCTCGATCCGGCCCGCCTGCTCCCGGGTCGCGCATCAGCGCGCTCTCGCGCTCGGCGACGTCGCGGATCCGTGATCCGCGAGCCTGATTCGCATCGGTCACAGGATCCGGCGATCCGGGCGACACAGGCTGGCTTGAAGGTTGTTTCCGCCGGCACATTTCAGCCAAGCCTTTGGCGGGAAGCCGTTTTTCGGGACGAGAGCGTGTGATGGAAACATCCTGCCCGGCAATTCTTGCCCAGCACCCGGAAAAATTAACCCCCCGGTAACCATCCGGGCAGTCAATGGGTGCGTCGGTAAGGAAACGTCAACGCCCGTGACCAGCCCCGCTCCCACCCGCCCCTCACTGCCCCTGCGAGGCCGCGTGTTCCGCGCCGTCTCGCTGGCGCCGGAAGCTCCCCTCGCCGAATGGCTCGCCCTGCTGGACGCGGCCCTGAAGCGCTCGGCCACGCTGTTCGACGACCGGGCCGTGATCCTGGACGTCGCCGGCCTGAACGCCGCGCCGTCCGAGTTGGAGAGCCTGATCGCGGAACTGTCGGCCCGCAAGCTCCGCATCCTCGGCATCGAGGGCGCGGAGGCTCCCCTGCCCTCGCTCCTGCCGCCGCGGCTCGTCGGCGGCCGCCCCGTGGGCGACGTCTTCGAGGCGCCGGCTCACGAGGAAGAGAAGCCGGGCGTGTCGTCCCTCACCATCGAGGGCTCGGTGCGCTCGGGCCAAAGCATCGTCCACCGGGAGGGGGACGTGACCGTGATGGGCTCGGTGTCCTCGGGCGCCGAGATCCTCGCGGGCGGCTCCATCCACGTCTACGGCGCCCTGCGCGGGCGGGCCATCGCGGGCGCCGCCCGCAACCCTCGCGCACGCATCTACTGCCGCAAGTTCGAGCCCGAGCTTCTCGGCATCGACCGCCTCGTCCGCACGGCCGAGGACATGGGCACTCACCTGCGCGGCCAAGCGGTCCAGATCTGGTCCGACGGCGGCGCGATCAAGATCGCAGCCTTGGGTTAAGGGGAAACGAGAATGGCCAAGGTTCTTTGTGTCACGTCCGGCAAGGGCGGCGTCGGCAAGACCACCACGACGGCAGCGCTCGGTGCGGCGCTGGCGCAGGCCGGCGAGAAGGTCTGCGTGGTCGATTTCGACGTCGGCCTGCGCAACCTCGACCTGATCATGGGCGCCGAGCGCCGCGTGGTCTACGACCTGATCAACGTCACCAACGGCGACGCCAAGCTGCCGCAGGCGCTGATCCGCGACAAGCGCCTGGAGAACCTGTCCCTGCTGCCGGCCTCCCAGACCCGCGACAAGGACGCGCTCACCGACGAGGGCGTCGAGCGCGTGATGGGCGAGCTTCGCGAAAAGTTCGACTGGATCGTCTGCGACAGCCCCGCCGGCATCGAGCGCGGCGCCCAGCTCGCCATGCGCCACGCCGACGTGGCGGTGGTGGTCACGAACCCCGAGGTCTCCTCGGTGCGCGACTCGGACCGGATCATCGGGCTGCTCGACTCCAAGACCGTGCGCGCCGAGCGCGGCGACTCGATCGAGAAGCACCTGATCCTGACCCGCTTCGACCCGGCCCGTGCCGACCGCGGCGACATGCTCAAGGTCGATGACGTGCTCGAGATCCTCTCGATCCCGCTGCTCGCCATCATCCCGGAGAGCCTCGAAGTCCTGCGCGCCTCGAACGTCGGCTGCCCGGTGACGCTCAACAACCCGCTCTGCGCGCCCTCCCGCGCCTACATCGACGCCGTGCGCCGCCTGAAGGGCGAGACCGTGCCGATGGCGATCCCGTCCGACCGCAAATCCCTGATCAACAAGCTGTTCACACGGAGGGCCGCATGAGTGTTCTGACCTTCCTCAAACCCCGCGGCTCGGGCTCGGTGGCCCGCGAGCGCCTGCAACTGATCCTCGCGCACGAGCGCGCGGAGAACGGACGGCCCGACCTGATCATCACCCTGCGCGAAGAGATCCTGAACGTGATCGCCAAGCACGTCACGGTCGAGCGCGACAAGGTGCAGATCAAGCTGGACCGGGGCGAGGGCGTCTCGACGCTCGGCGTCGACATCGAATTCCCGGTGGACGCCGTCCTCAGCCAGAAGCCGAAAGCGAAGCGCGCCAGCGCCTGAGCGTCTCTCACGAAACGCCCGCTGCCCTTTCATCGCCAGAGCCAGAACGGCCAGCGATCGGGAGTTCTGTGAAGCACTCCGAATTGGGATCTCGAAACCTCGTAGAAGCCCGCGCCGTCGGATCGATGGCGCGGGCTTTTCCCGTTTCGCCGCCCTCCCGGCGCCAGGTCGCGAAAGGCCGGCCGGGACGCGGCACCGTGGCTCGACGGCAACAGACGTCGTCTTTGCGGTCCGGCCCAGGATAGCGGCAGTAGAACCACAGGCTCTGGGGCGATCGATTCCGACAGGGACCTCAACGGCTTGTTTTGATTAAGACCAATACTCTAGAACCCATACAAACTATTCACCCGGACTTGCCCAATGCGAATTTTGCGCCTCCCGTAGCGGCCGGGAACGGTGCCGTCGCGCGTGTTCGTGGGGTCGGGATTCGAGGGATGTCGGCGGGGTTGATCGAGGCTCTGCATCGGGGCGAGGGCGCGAGGCTGCAGCGCTTCCTGGTGCGCCTGCTGGGCAATCCGGCCGACGCGGCCGACGCCGCGCAGGAGACCTATCTGCGCCTCGTGAAGGCGCTCGACCGGACGGAGATCGAGCAGCCGCGGATCTTCCTGTTCTTCGTGGCGCGCAACGTCGCCCTCAATCTCGGGGCACGGCGGCGCTTCGAGAAAGGGCTCTTCTCCTCCCTGACGGATCTCGATCTCGCGGAGGTGGCCGACGGCCAGTCGCGGCCCGAGCAGCAGGTCATCGCGCGCCAGCAACTGCGCCTCGTCGCGGCCGCCATCGACCGGCTGCCGCCGCGCTGCCGCGAGGTGTTCCTGCTCAGCACCCTCGACGGCCTGCCCAACGGCATCATCGCGGCGCGGCTTGGGATCAGCCGCAACATGGTCGAGAAGCACTTGATGAAGGCGTTCCTCCACACCCGCCGCACCTGCCGCGATTTTTTCTGAACCGGCACGTCAGGGGTTTCCGTCCTCGCCGGTCTCTATGAGGGGGACGGGGCTCGCGCCGGTCCAATCCGGGCAGGCGGGACGGGCCGTGGCAAGAGAACCGGCAAGAGAACCGGACAAGAACGACAGAACCGGCAAGAACGACGGAATGAACGAGCGCACGCCCCCGGACGCGCCGGACGAGGCCGAGGACGATCCGGTCTACGAGGAGGCCGCGCTCTGGGTCGCGCGCCTCTCCTCGGCGGACGCGACGGAGGCCGATCGCAGGGCTTTCGAGGCGTGGTCGGCGGCCGATCCCGCCCACGCCGAAGCCTTCGCCGAGATGGAGGCGTGGCGCCGCACGATGAAGCGGGCGCCCGATCCGCGGCGGCGCCGGCTGCCGAAGGGCCTCGCGGCGCTTACCGCCCTCCTCGGTCTGGCCGGCCTCATGGGCGATCCGCTCGGCTGGGTGGACCGGATTCGGGCGGATGCCTGGACCGATCGCGGCCGCATCGAGGCGACGACCCTGCCCGACGGAAGCCGGGTCGATCTCAACACCGACACGGCCCTGGCGCTGCGGTTCACGGACGGCGAGCGCGGCGTCGCGCTGCTGCGCGGCGAGGCGGTGTTCGACGTCGTGCCCGATGCCGGGCGCCCCTTCATCGTGCGCGGGAACGGGGTCCGGGCCCGCGCGGTCGGGACGCGCTTCTTCGTCCGGGTCGATGGGGCTGCCGCTCCCGTCGGCGTCGCCGAGGGCCGCGTCGACGTCGCGACGGATTCCGGCCGGACGCTTCTCCAGGCCGGCGAGGTCGCGGTCCGGGACGAGGACGGCCGTCCCGTCGCCCGCAAGGGCGACGTGGCGCGGGCGATTGCGTGGCGCGAAGGGACACTCACCGTCTCGGGTCAGCCGCTCACCCAGGTTCTGACCGAACTGGAGCGTTACCGGCGCGGCCGCATCCTGCTGGTGGATTCCGCGCTCGGCAGCCGCCGCTTCAGCGGCACGCTCGACCTGCGCGACACCGACGCCGCGCTCGACGTCCTGGCTGCGGCGATGGGGCTGCGCCTCACCCGCCTGACGCCGCTGCTCGTCCTCGTCCGAACGGATTTCTGAGGCGCATGGGCAAAAAACCTTGGTTCCGGAGGTCAGGAGTTTCCCGGCTCGCCGGTCTATCGGTGCAGGAGCGGGCGTGGCCGCTTCCGGCCGGGGATACGGGGCGCGGGACATGGTGGTGGGAGATCGACGCGGAGTGGCGCGGCGCGCGCGGGATCTCGCTTTGGCGGGTACATCGCTGATCGCTCTGCTTCCGACCCTGACGCAGGTCGCCCTCGCCCAAGCCGCGCTCGCCCAGGTCGCCCCCGCCCAAGTCGCCCGCGCCGAGGATGCGGCGCTGGTCTCCTCCGATCGGATCCGTCTCGTCCCCGTCACCGACGGCTCGCCCTCCGGTCCGGGCGACACGGAGGCGTCGCGGGTCCGGGTCGCGGTTCCGGCCGGGCCGCTCGAACCGGCCCTGACGGTCCTGGCCGAGCAGGCAGGGCTGACTCTCGCCTACCGGACCGCCCTGACCGAAGGGTTGACCACCCGAGGCGTCGAGGGCACCTTCCGGCCCCTCGACGCCTTGGCCGAACTGCTCGACGGCACCGACCTGACCTACCGGGCGGCCGGCCCCTCGACGATCACCCTCGTCAACCCGCGCTACGTCCAGCTCGACACCGGGGCGGCGCCGTCCGTGACGCTGGAGGAACTGGCGGTCGAGGGTGAGGCCCGCGGCGGCGCCCGC
>NZ_BPRD01000657.1 GCF_022179745.1 Methylorubrum podarium | reverse complement strand
AGCGCGAGGCCCTGCGGCACCTGCGGGCTTCGGTGTCGGGGACGGTGCAGGATCTCACGGCGCACACCCTGGGCGGCGTGGTGAGCACGGCCGACCCCCTCCTGACCCTGGTGCCCGACGACACGCCGCTGGAGCTGGAGGCCATGCTGCCGCACCGGGAGGCGGGGTTCGTGCGGGAGGGGCAGGCGGCGGAGGTGAAGCTGGAGGCATTCCCGTTCACGCGCTTCGGCACGGTGCCAGGCACGGTGCGGCTGGTGAGCCGGGAGGCGACGAACGCGCCTGCGACGAATCACAAGCGCTCCGAGACGGAGGGGCGCGCGAGCGCGGACGAGGGCGGCTACCGGATCGCGGTGCGGCTGGATCGGGCCGCGATGGCGGTCGGCGACCGCTCCGTGCCGCTGCGGCCGGGGATGGCGGCGCAGGCCGATATCGTCACCGGGACCCGGCGGGTGATCGCCTTTCTGTTCGACCCCATCGCACAGCATCTCGCGGAGGCGGGGCATGAACGGTGAAAGCAGATAGGTAACAAGGAGGGACGATGCTCGAGTAAAACTCCGCCAATTGTGGGCACCAATTACGTGTCTGACTGATTCTGAAAAACCACGGACTGTTATCAATGAAAATAAAAATTTCATCTTTTCTACGATCTGTGTTGCTTATTTCAACAGTGATCGTCCATCCAAGCGTTACCGAAGCTAGAAAGGGAGGCGGTTTGTTTACAAAAAATAGCCTGGGATGCTGGAAGAGAATTAAAGACAACAACATAACGCAGTATATTTGCTTTAGAAGCAATGGCACTGTTTACGCAGCAAATATTAATCACAAGGAGGCCGAGGGTCTTGCGAATGTGGGGTATTATAGAGCAACAGGTAATATTATTGAAATTATAGGTTTTCCAGGACAAGACTGGGTTAGCAGGCTGTATGCGAATATATGCCGATGGGAATTTTCCGATGATCGACAATATTTACTTTTGGATGAGTCAATAGAAAAATGCGATATCCGAGGAGAATGGCAAAAATCCGAATATAAGCCCGACAAAAATGATTCTGCAAAGGAGCAATATCATGAGCAACGTTGAACATATTGGTGTCGTCCACATAGACTATAGCAAGGTCCCAAACGATGTTTTAAATCAGGTCAAAACAATCCTTAGAACTATATATAGCGATCCACAAATCCAGTCATTACTAGCGAACCAGCAGATATCAAGCTACAATATATCTTTTTCAAACAATTCTCCTCAGGGTGCCCTTGGAGTAACTCGTGTAGATAATTCTTCACCAGGTCCTGCAAATACGGTATTTAATATTGCAAACTTAGGTTTAGACAATCAAGGAAAGCTAGTTAATACATACTATGTCGATAGCGATCCTCAAATTTAGCCATTTGAGGTGACTGCCACGCACGAAGCGCTACATGTAGCATTCCCAGATTTGACCGGCGATGCTCCCGGTGGGCACAATAATCCTGTTGGAGATTATCTCTTTAGAGCAGCAACGATTGACATATCAGACCGCTTATTTGGGCAACATGCGACTGACGAAAATATTTCTATGGCAGAAGATCTAAATAGGGCACAAGAAAATCCAGATTTCATTGAATCTGGAATAAATCTTAGTGGAATCGCTACGGCAGGCCAGGTATTATCAGCATTACAAAATAACTCTAATAATATTAGAAGCTTCCTGGATCCGAAAGGACAAAGTCCCGATACGCAATACGATGCGCCTTTCGCCAACTGGCCGGGTTCCAGCGGCAGCACCAGCGTCGCATCGAATGGGCCCGACAGCACGAATACCCCATTCGCCAACTGGCCGGGTTCCAGCGGCAGCACCAGCGTCGCATCGAACGGGGCCGACAGCACGAATACCCCGTTCGAGAACATGCC
>NZ_BPRD01000656.1 GCF_022179745.1 Methylorubrum podarium | reverse complement strand
GCCGCCGGCGCGGCGGCGGCGCGGGCCGCTTCCTCCTCGGCCCGGCGGCGGGAATCCTCGGCGGCCTTGCGGCGGAGTTCGTCCTCCTGACGGCGGCGCTCCTCCTCCTCGCGGCGACGCGCCTCGGCGGCCTCGCGCTCGCGGCGCTCGGCGTCCTCGCGGTCACGGCGAGCCTTCACCTCGGCCTCGGCCCGGGCGCGGGCGTCAGCCTCGCGGCGCTGCGCGTCAGCCAGGGCGGCGGCGCGGGCATCCCGCTCCTGCTCGCTCAAGGTGCGCAGAACGACGCCGGAAGCGCTGCGGCCGGTCGGACGCGCCGGCGCGGCGGGCGCGGGGGCCACGGAAGCGGGGCGCGGCGGCGGGGCAGCGGGCTCACGGGGCGCGACCGTTCCGGGGGCGGCGCCGATCGTGCGCCGCTTCACCGTCTCGACCACGACGGATTTCGACCGCCCGTGGGAGAAGCTCTGACGGACCGTTCCCTGCTCGACCGGGCGCTTCAGCGTCAGCGGCTTCGCGGGAGCTCTGGTCTGCGTCTTGTCACCCGGATTGTTCGTATCGCTCATTCAGTCTGAACCCTGAGGGCTTCCATCGTCCCATCGACCGGCGGCGGGCATGCCCGGCCGATTGTCATTTCATGTCGTCGTCGTGCGAATCAGAGGCGGTCGCGCCAGCGGTGAGCGGGGCGTCCTCCTCGGACGCCGACGCCATACCCTCGAAGGTGCGGAACCGACGCCAACGCGCGAGATAGCCGGTTGTGCCGGCTCCCGCGATGAGGGCAGCGTGTATCACATGATCCCGACCCAATGCCATG
This sequence comes from Methylorubrum podarium, assembly GCF_022179745.1. GTDB lineage: Bacteria > Pseudomonadota > Alphaproteobacteria > Rhizobiales > Beijerinckiaceae > Methylobacterium > Methylobacterium podarium. The sequence goes on along the minus strand of NZ_BPRD01000656.1, from coordinate 3,411 downwards.
TCCAATTCGGCGTTGGACAGGTCATCGACAACGGGAATAACCGATATGGCATCGCCGTAGCGGCGCCGCAAGGCGGCGGCGAGCTTGCGCCGTCCGTCCGGGGCGGCATCGCTGGCGTGAAGCAGGGCCGCGACACCCTCTGCGCCGAGGATCGCGGACTCGACCTTTCCGAACCCGGTCACCACGCAGCCGGCCTTGTTGGCGAGAGCCAGGGCCTGGCGCAGGTCCGTGCGCAGGCCCTCCGCCACCTGATCGGCGAGATCGGGCGCGGCCTTCACCTCGGCGGTCTTGAAGGCGCGGTGGAAGGCGCGGCGCTTCACCGCCGCCGCGACCGTGGCGCGCGTGGCCGTCACCCAGGCACCGCGGCCCGGCAGTCGGGCGCGCAGGTCCGGCACCACCGCGCCGTCCGGCCCGAGCACGAAGCGGATCATGCCCGAGGGCGATTGCGCGGTCCGGGTGACGATGCAGGTGCGCACGGGCTCCCGGCCGCGGCCGGGGCCGCGGTCGAGGTCCGGGCCGGTCCCGGCCGCCTCTTCGACTGTCTCGCCTCGGGCGATCACGTCCTGCACCGTCCCGCGTTGCTGTCCGCTCAGGCCTGCTGCGGCTCGGCCGCAGCCTCCTCGGTCGCCTCACCCTCGGCCGCTTCACCTTCGGCGGCCTCGCCCTCCGGCTCGGGCAGCGCGTCGATCCAGCCGGCCTTCAGGCGGGCGGCCATGATCAGCGCCTCGGCCTCGGCCCGGGACAGCTCGAAGCCGTCGAGGTAGCCGGCATGGCGCACGGCCTCGGGGCCGCGGCCCTCGGTGTAGCCGACGAGGTCGTCGGTGGCGCAGCCGGCGAGATCCTCGACGGTCTTCACCTCGTTCTCGCCGAGCGCCACCATCATTGCGGTGGTGATGCCGTCGATCTCGCGTAGCTCGTCCTCGACGCCGAGCTCGCGGCGGCGGTCGTCCTGCTCCTGCTCGATGCGGGCGAGGTAGTCCTGGGCGCGGGCCTGGATCTCGGCACCGGTCTCCTCGTCCAGCCCCTGGATGTTGGAGAGCTCCGCCACGTCGACGTAGGCGATCTCCTCGACGTTGCGGAACCCTTCCGCCGCGAGGAGCTGGCCGACGGTCTCGTCCACGTCGAGCGCCTCCATGAAGACCTGAGTCCGCTCGGCGAACTCCTTCTGGCGGCGCTCCGACTCCTCGGCCTCGGTCAGGATGTCGATGTCCCAGCCGGTGAGCTGCGAGGCCAGACGCACGTTCTGGCCGCGGCGGCCGATGGCGAGGGAGAGCTGGTCGTCGGGCACGACCACCTCGATGCGGTCGGCCTCCTCGTCGAGCACCACCTTCACGACCTCGGCCGGCTGCAGCGCGTTGACGATGAAGGTCGCCTGGTCCTGCGACCACGGGATGATGTCGATCTTCTCGCCCTGCAACTCGCCGACAACCGCCTGGACGCGGGAGCCGCGCATGCCGACGCAGGCGCCGACCGGATCGATCGAGGAATCGCGGGAGATCACCGCGATCTTGGCGCGCGAGCCCGGATCGCGGGCCACCGCCTTCACCTCGACGATGCCGTCGTAGATCTCCGGCACTTCCTGGCCGAAGAGTTTTGCCATGAATTGCGGGTGCGAGCGCGAGAGGAAGATCTGCGGTCCGCGCACCTCGGAGCGCACGTCGAACAGGTAGGCGCGGATGCGGTCGCCGGGGCGGAAGGTCTCGCGCGGGATCATCTCGTCGCGGCGCACGATGCCCTCGCCGCGGCCGAGATCGACGATGACGTTGCCGTACTCGACGCGCTTGACCACGCCGTTGAGGATCTCGCCGATGCGGTCTTTGTACTCGTCGTACTGGCGGGCGCGCTCGGCGTCGCGCACCTTCTGGACGATGACCTGCTTGGCCGATTGCGCGGCGACGCGGCCGAAATCGAAGGGCGGCAGGGTGTCGGAGATCACATCGCCGACGAGCGCGCCGGGGTTGTAGCGGCGGGCCTGATCGAGGGTGATCTCGCGGGCGTCGTTCTCGACCTGATCGACCACGAGAAGGTGGCGCGACAGGCGCAGCGCCCCGCTCTTCGGATCGATCTCGGCGTGGACGTCGGTCTCGGCGCCGTAGCGGGAGCGGGCGGCCTTGGCGATCGCCTCCTCCATCGCCTCGATGACGATCTGGCGGTCGATCACCTTCTCGCGGGCCACCGCGTCGGCGATCTGCAGGAGTTCGAGCCGGTTGGCGCTGACGACGGCCATGGTTCCTGGTCCTTCCTTCAGGTCGTGCATCCGTCCCTCGGGACGGGAAAACGCGAAAAAATCAGTGGAGCGTGTCGCGGTTCTTGAGGCGGGCGGCCTTGGTGACGATGCCGCCGCCGGGCTTGGGCTTCTTCGCCTTAACCGGCTTGTCGGACTTCTTGTCCGCCTTGGGCTTGGGCCGCTTCGGCTGCGGGATGAAGCGGATCTGCGGCGTCTCGTCCTCCGGCGCCTCGCCCTCCTCGTCGTCCACCTCCTCACCGTCCTGCGGCGGGGCGGATCCGCGGCGGAGCGACTCGCGAATCAGGTCGTCGGTGAGGACGAGATGCGCCTCGCCGAGATCGCGCAGCGGCAGCTCGATGCGGCTCGGCAGGCCGGGCTTCACGTCGGGCAGGTCGATCGGCACCGTGGCGCCGTCCGGGCTCGGCACGCCGAGAATGCCGCGGAAGCGCTTGCGCCCGTCCATCGGCACGGCGAGTTCCACCTTCGCCTCGTAGCCGGCCCAGCGCTCGAAATCGGAGACGCGCACCAGCGGCCGGTCGATGCCGGGCGAGGAGATTTCGAGGTAGTAGGCGCCGCCGACCGGATCCTCCAGATCGAGGATCGGCGAGATCGCGCGGCTCACGGTCTCGCACTCGTCGACGCCCATCGTGCCGTCGGGCCGCTCGGCCATGATCTGCACGGTGCAGCCGTTGGTGTTCGAGATTTTCACCCGCACGAGGCGGAAGCCGAGACCCTCGATCGGTCCCTCGACGATCTGGGCGACGCGCGCGGCGACGCCGGTCTCGCTGACAAGACGCTTCTCGGTGGGCTCCGCCATGCTGTCGTTTTCCGAAGGTCTCGATCGGGGGTTAAGCTTGGCAATTCCGGTTCAGGAGGCGCTCGCGGAAATAAAAAAGAGCGGACCCCGGGGGGCCCACTCCCGCAAGCAGCCTATCGACTGCACCGAAAATGTTGAGCCGTGACTTACCCCCGGCGCGCGGCGAATTCAAGCGCCTCGACGCGCCGTCCCCGGCCTCGAACGCCGGGACGGGGCCTGGACCGGCCGCAAACAGCGTCCCGCAGGCGCGGGGGAGGGGAGACAGCTATGCCGACGACCCTGATCGGACCGGATCCGGACGCGCGGCTGACCGCTCACATGCCCCTGATCGGAGGCGGTGACATCGCTGCGCTGGAGACGGTGGCGC
>NZ_BPRD01000655.1 GCF_022179745.1 Methylorubrum podarium | reverse complement strand
GACCTCGCGCACCTGCATCGGGGTCGCGGTCTCGCCCGTCACCGCCACCAGCAGGATCTGGCCCATGATGGACGAGATCGGCCCCATGACCGGGGTCACGCCGCGGGGCAGCTGGTCCTGCACCAGCGACAGCCGCTCGGCAACCTGCTGGCGATTGCGGTAGATGTCGGTGCCCCAGTCGAACTCGACGTAGGTGATCGAGAGCCCGACCCCCGAGACCGAGCGCACGCGGGTGACACCCGGCAACCCGTTCATCCGGGTCTCGATGGGATAGGTGACGAGCTGCTCGACCTCCTGAGGCGCGTACCCTTCCGCCTCGGTCATGACGGTGACGGTGGGCTTGTTGAGGTCCGGGAAGACGTCGACCGGCAGCTTGGTGGCGGTGAAGGCGCCGTACAGCACCAGCACCGCGGCGAGCGCGAGGACGAGCAGGCGGTTGCGGACCGACTGGCTGACGAGGACGGTGAACATGGCCGGCCTCCTCAGCGGACCTGGTCGAGGAGCTCGGCGCCCTGGGTCACCACCCGCTTGCCGGGTCCGATCCCCTCGGCCACCAGCAGGCGGGCGCCGTCGAGCGGCTCGACCCGCACGGGCCGCGCCTCGAAGCGCTCGGCGGTGGTGTGCTCGTAGACGACGTCCTGCCCGTTGCCGGTGCGCACCACGGCCGAGCGCGGCAGCGCCAGGCCGGCCTGCTCGGTCTCGGTCCCGGCCAGCACCGTGACGAACTGCCCGACGCGCAGGCCGGCGGCGTCGCCGAGGACCGCGAACTGCACCGGGATAGCCTGGTTGCGGTCGGCGAGCCCCGTGCCCTGGTAGGCGAGCTTGAGGGTCCGGCCATCCGCGAGCCGGGCGGTGGCGTTCTGCGCCGCGGTCAGCGCGTCGAAGCTGAGGGCCTCGACCCAGAGGCGGTTCGGGTCGACGATCTGGAACACCATCGCGCCGGGCGCGGCCATCTGCCCGGCCACGGCCGCGGCCTGCGCCACCACGCCGTCGACGGGCGCCACCAAGGTTTCGGGCTGCTGCCGGATCTTGTCGAGGGCGGCGCGGCGGTCGTGCAGGCCGTTCAGCTCCGCGACCGCGTCGTCGAGCTGGGTCTGGGCCACGGCGCCGGTGGTGGCGAGTTTTTTATAGCGCTCGACCCGGCGCTCGACGATGGCGACCTGCTGGTCGAGCTCGCCCTGCCGCTGGCGCATGTCGGAGACGTCGACGGCCTGGACCGGCGGCGTCACGGTCGCGAGCACGTCGCCCCTGCGCACCTTGGTGCCGAGGCGTGGGAAGAGGCCGGAGGGCGGTGGCGCGAGCCGGCCACCGACCGAGGACTGCACCACGCCGCTGGCGTTCGGGTCCGGGATGATGCGGCCCGGCAGCTCGACCGAGCGGTGGAAGCTGCCCTGCTCGGTCATGGTCGTTCGCAGGACGAGGAGCCGTTGCGTGGGCTTGGGCACGAACACGGAGCCGTCGGGCAGGCGCTGGGCGAGGTCAGCCGAGCCGGGGGCCCGCGCCTCGATCAGGGCGGCCCCCCGCATCGGCTCGCCGTGGTCCTCGTCGCCGTGCGCGAAGGCGGCGGTGCCGAGGATGAGGGTGATGCCGATGGCGAGCAGCGCCAGGGCGG
>NZ_BPRD01000654.1 GCF_022179745.1 Methylorubrum podarium | reverse complement strand
GCGGTGTCGAAGCTGCGGAAAGCGAGCCCGTCGAGCAGGGTCCCCGGCCGCGTCCGACGCGTCAGGATCGGCACCGGGAACTCGCAGAGCCGCTGGGCCAGCCCCGGGTCCGACAGGGACCGGAACGCAAAGCCGGTGCCTGGTTCGACGATCACCGCGTCGAGCGTGCCCCACTCATATTGATCGTGGGCGGTATCGAGAGCGCGGTGAAGCGCCTCCACCGAACCCGGCTCTTCAAAAGCGAGCGGGTGCCGGATCAGCGCGATCATCCCGAGTTCGTGCCAGCGAGCGAGACCGTCCGCGATCGCATGCGGCGCGCCATCGTCCGGCTCGATCAGGAATACCCGGCGCAGCCGGCGCGGCATCGGCAATTCGCGCTGCCGGTCCCAGATGCCATTGGCGTCGAGCGCCTCCCGCACCCGCGCGTCCCGCTCGGCCCAGGCCCTCAGCATCAGTCCAGGGCAGAGGCTCCGGGTTCGACATGCTCGGCGATGACAGGCCAGCCATGGGCGGTGCAGTAGGCGCGCACCGACTTGCGCTGGTCGGGGATGGAGAGGTCGTTCTCGGCTTGCCGGCCCGTTGAGACACGTAGGTACAGGCAGGCACGTAGTTGACCGTCCCGGGCGGGTAGGAGGCGGTTCGAGCGGTTGATCAGTTTCATCGGTCAAGCCTCCGACGCAGCAGGCGGCAAGGTGAGTCGGTCGAGGGAAGAGGCAAAGCCGGGATGGGACGCGATCCACAGACCTCTCGCCGCGCCGTGTTCGAATGGGGCTTTGACAGGCACCGTCGATACGACCGGGTGCATCATGGCAGCAGGTCGCGAAAAAGCGCGTCGATCTCGGCACCGAGGAAGGTCTCGAGTACGTCGAGTTGGGCCCGGGAGACCGGCAGCGGGCGCGGGAGATCGTTCACGACCTGAGGCGGATCAGGCTCGCGTCGGGACGCGCGTCCGCGTTTGCGCTGCAGAGACAGCGGCGCGGGCACGTCGGTGCCGAAGTGGGCTCCCCGACCTTTGACAGGTGCTCCGGCGGCCGGGGACTTCAGCGATGTCTTGGCGCCGGCTACCGCGCCCGATGTCATCCGTGCCGGCTTCGACGCACCTGGGATGCACGCCGCCGGCGGAGCGGAGGGTCGATACACCACGAAGCACGTGAGGTCCCACGCCGACCGGCAGCCTACGCATCCGAGGCTGGCCGCCGGCCAGCGTGGGGCAGTTTCTTCACCTTCCCCGGCGCGACACGACGCGTCCGCTTAGTCGCGAACCGCCATGTACGGCCAAGATTCCTGGAAACTCGGGAGAGCGCAAGCCGTGTTCTCAGTCGGTCCAACCCATCGCCAGGGCGAGGTCGTCCACCGATCCTTCAGCAGGCTCAAGTATGGGGTCGAGATACCTTGGATGTAGGCCTGTTGGATCACGGCCGCGAGCGCCATCTCGGCCATGCGCCGTGGTTACAGGACGCCGGGAAAGTATGAACCCTTGCGCAGCTTTGGGATGCGCAGTTCGACAGTGCCGGCCTGCGTTTGCCAGTCCCGATCACGGTAGCCGTTGCGCTGGACCAGACGCTTCAGGCTCTTCTCGCCGTGGGCCGCCCCAGCTAGGCCACCCACCTCCGACAACCGGCGCGAACCCGGTGCGCGCGACCGCTATAGGATGAGGTCGCTGCCGTCGGTGAGTTCGATGACAACCGGCTGCTGCCGCGCGATCGACTCGCGGCCAGCGGCCGTTCGCGTCAGCGGATCGGCTGCCACCAACGGACCGAAATCGTATCCGAGGGCGGATCCGAGATCGGAAAGCGCGACCTGGAAGGTACGGTACCCAGACAGGACGAAGCCCTCGACCGCCTCGGTCCGTCGGCGATCTTCCAGCAGCTTGCGGATCAACTGCCCCTGGCTGAGGATGTAGCCGGTCGCATGCAGCCGTTGGCGGTCGGCATCGACCATCGCGACGATCTTCCAAAACTCCAACGGCACGCGGATGCCCTCGTCCAGTTCCGGATCGTCCTCTCCGAAGACCGGTCCGGTGAAGATGCAGGCCTTGAACCCATACGTCCGGGCGCTGTCGAGGATATAATTCTCAAGGCCTTGCCATAGAGCCTTGCCCTGGTTCAACTCGGAATGCTGGGGTGCCGAATTCGTAAAGTGGAACGTGTCGAAATTAGCCTGCTCAGCCATCCTGCCCCAGTTCGGATCTTCACGACGGACCATGTGGCCGCGGTCGATCTGCTTGTCGCGATAGGACTTGCTGCCGTGCTGGAGCTCCCTGGGGATACGCAGGTCATAGAACCACTGGTCGTCCCCCCGCTTGATCTTGACGGCCTTTGCCCCGTCGACGTTCACGGCGGTGACGGCGGGCAGCTTCCTGGCCGCTGAGAACTTGATGCCGAAATGCGTGTAGCGAAGCTCGTGCGGCCGGTCGTCCGTCGCGTCCGAGGGCGTCGCCAGATCCGCCTGGATCGCGTCCGACAGGACCGGCCACGGGACGGGAAGCTTCTTGCCGAGGAAGGTGGGGTCATACCCGTCGCGGTTCGCTAGGTCGTTCTTGGTGTGGACGCCGTCCGCTTTCTCCGTCCCGGCCACCTCCGCGGGACGGGAGACCGCCACGACCGTCTCCCCCTTCAGCAGCGATTTGAGGGTCGTCACGCTCACGGCGCTGTTTTCGACCCCGTAGAGCCCGGCGAAATGCAGCCCGACCACCGCCTGCTGCTCGAGGCTGATCAGCGGCGAGCCCGAGTTGCCGCCGAGCGACGTGCAGTCGTGGCTGATGACCCCCTCGGTGAAGGCCCGCGTCAGGAAGCCCGGCGCGAAGCGCTTCACCTCGTAGAGGTCGCGGAAGTAGTTCGACAGGGCTGCGATCGCGGCGCTGCTGCCGTCGTGGCGATCGTCGTAGGCGGGATAGCCGATGAGGGCGACGATCTCCTCCCGCGCCGCCTCCCGCGCTGCCAGAACGAGCGGGTCGGGCATGCGGAAGGCGCCGCTCGGGGCGCTCACCGTGAGGAGTGCGATGTCGGCGCTGAAGTCGTCGGCGAGGTAGGCGACCTCCGAGACCTCCACGGTGCGCGCCGCGTCGGGCGGCGCGCCGACCTCCTCGTTGAAGTCGACCCTCGCGCCGTAGCGCACGCCGGTCACCGGCGAGCGAAGGAACACCCCGCTCCCGTCCCGGGCGCGGCGCGCGACGAGCTTGGCGACGTGCCGATTGGTCGCGACGATGGAGGCCGTGCCCCGCTGCTCGACGACCCAGCCCGTCCCCCCCCAGGCGGTGCCGTGATTGACGAACTCGACCCGGCCGACCGATGGGATCGACGATTCGACCGCCCTGATCCTCGCGTCGATGTCGCCGGGAAAGCCCGGCAGCGGTGCGAGCACCACCGCGTCGTTGCGTATGAGAAGCGGGGGCCGCCCCGCCCGGCGGATGATCGCCTCGAGGGCGGCCGGCGGGATGGCGGCTTCGAGGGCTTGGCCGCGCTGGCCCATCGCGTTGAGAACCTGCTCCTGGGTGACGCCGAACCGGTCGAGATCGCCCGGATCGGCCTGGATCACCTTGGCGGCGGCCTCTCCTATCCCGCCCGGCTTCAGGAGGTTCTGCTGGAGCCGCTCAAGGCTTTCCGCGCGGTCGGGGCCACGCGGAAAGCCTTGAGCG
>NZ_BPRD01000653.1 GCF_022179745.1 Methylorubrum podarium | reverse complement strand
GCGATGGCGCGCAAGGTGATCGCGGCCTGCGGCGGGTCGGTGCGGGGCAAGCGGGTGGCTTTGCTCGGGCTGACGTTCAAGCCGAACACCGACGACATGCGCGACGCGCCCTCGCTGTCGATCATCGCCGGGCTTCAGGATGCCGGCGCCGAGATCGTGGCCTACGATCCGGAGGGGATGGAGCAGGCGCGTCCGCTGCTGCAGGGTGTGGCCTACGCCGAGGACGCCTATGCCTGCGCCGAGGGGGCGGACGCCCTGGTGATCGTGACGGAGTGGAACGCGTTCCGCGCGCTGGATCTGGCGCGGCTGAAGGCGCTGATGGCCGCCCCCGTCCTCGTCGACCTGCGCAACGTCTACGCGCCGGCGGAGGTCGTCCGCCACGGCTTCGCCTATGCCGGCATCGGGGTTGCATGAGGGCGACCGCTGATCCGCCACCGATCCGGGGGCATTTTCGAAGCCGTCTCATCTGATCAGCAGGACCGCTGCAACTTGCAAGCGCAGCAACCCGGCAGCTCACGCCGAAATCGATCTCAAGGGAAGAGCGAAAAAGATAACCTAAAATCCTCGGCAATATTCGCAAGTTCTTCGCCACGTTCGCGGCGAGACGATGGCAATTTGCGAACGCGACCCAACATTCCCGACTGATATTTGTTGGTCTCGGCATTTCGCCGCTTTTTGGCCATCAACGATTCACTGATGAATACGTGCCACACAATCTCCCAATCTCTCTGGATTAAGAGAGGGGTTGCAGCCAAGCGGGTTGGACGGTCCTGTCGGTCAGATTAAGAGTGCCTCTTAAAACCTCCGGTCGTCGGCCGCCCTCCTTAGGGGCGCCGCTGTGAAAGCCGAGGTTTCACGAGACATTCGCGGTGCGGGGGAAATGCCCGCGTCGGACGGACCCCCGGTCCCTGCCTCACGAGCGTAAACGGATCGACGTGACTCACCGCAAGAACATCGCGATCGTCGGCCGCGCCTGCCGCCTGCCCGGGGCTCAGAACGTCGAGGGGCTCTGGCAGCTTCTCACGGAAGCGCGCTGCGCCGTCTCGCGCATCCCCGAGGACCGCTGGTCGCTTCAGGCCTTCGGCCACCCGCGGGCGCAGGAGCGGGGCAAGAGCTACACCTGGGCCGCGGGCGTGCTCGACGACATCTGGTCGTTCGATCCGGGCGTGTTCGGCATCTCGCCGCGCGAGGCCGAGCAGATGGACCCGCAGCAGCGCATGCTGCTGGAACTGACCTGGGAGGCGTTCGAGGATGCGGGCCTGCGGCCCTCGTCGGTCGCGGGCAGCCATATCGGCGTGTTCGTCGGCGCCTCGGCGCTGGATTACGGCAACCTGCGCATCCTCGATCCGTCCTCGGGCGACGCCTACGCCGCCACCGGCAACACGCTCTCGATCATCTCGAACCGCATCTCCTACATCTACGACCTGAAGGGGCCGAGCTTCACCCTCGACACCGCCTGCTCGTCCTCGCTGGTCGCGCTCAACGCCGCGATCGCGGCG
>NZ_BPRD01000652.1 GCF_022179745.1 Methylorubrum podarium | reverse complement strand
CGGAGGGCGCGCTGGAGCGCAGCAAGGCCGCGCAGACACTGGCAGCGATTCAGCTGCAACGAGCCCAGGAATTGCTCGACCGCAACTCCGGCACCGTCGTCGCCCGCGATCAGGCCCGCGCCGCCCTCGATCAGGCCAAGGGCGCGGTGACGGGCGACGAGGCCAACCTCCAAACGGCACGGATCAATCTCGGCTACACCCACATCCTCGCGCCGATCACCGGCCGGATAGGCCGCACGAGCGTTACGAAGGGAAACGTCGTCGGACCCGACAGCGGCGTACTGACCTCGATCGTTAGTCAGGACCCGATGTACGTCACCTTCCCCGTGAGCCAGCGCGAGTTTCTGCGCTATCAGCATACTGGCGACCGACCCGACCGCAGCAAGATCGGGGTGAAAATACGCTTCCAGGACGGCTCCGATTACAATCAGGTGGGCCGCGTCGATTTCGTGAACGTCAGCGTCGATCGCGCGACCGACACGATCCTGGTGCGCGCCGTTATGCCGAACCCTTCGGGCACGCTGCGCGACGGGCAACTGGTCCGTGTCGCCCTGCAGATCCAGGCGCCCGAGCAGAAAGTCGTGGTCCCGCAAGCGGCGCTGATCGCCGATCAAGGCGGTGTCTACGTCTTCGCCGTCGAAGACGGGCGGGCGGTCACGAAGCGGGTCAAGCCCGGCCAGGGCGGCACAGGGACGGACACCGTCATCGATGAGGGTCTTTCGGGAGGAGAGCTCGTCATCGTCGATGGATTGCAGCGGGTTCGGCCCGGCGTGGCCGTGCGGGCGAGCCCGGTCGGCCCGTCAGCCAGCAGGACGTGAGCCGATGCTCTCCGCCATCTTCGTCGACCGGCCGCGCCTCGCGCTGGTCATCGCGATCGTTATATCGATCGCCGGTGCGCTGGCGCTCCTGACCATCCCGGTGGCGCAGTACCCGGACATCGTGCCCCCTCAGGTCTCGGTCACCACGACCTATCCGGGAGCCGCCGCCGAGGTGGTGGAATCGACCGTCGCCCAGCCGATCGAGTCCCAGGTCGTGGGCGTCGACAAGATGATCTACATGAAGAGTGTCAGCGGCAACGATGGCAGCTACACGCTCACCGGATCGTTCGAGCTCGGCACCGATCCCGACATCAACGCGGTCAACGTCAACAACCGGCTCCAGATTGCCCTTGCCAAGCTGCCCGAGGACGTCCGCAAGCAGGGCGTGACCGTCAAGAAGAAGTCATCGGCTCTGCTCGGCGTCCTGGCCGTCTACTCGCCGAAAGCGACCCAGGAACCGCTCTTCATCTCAAATTACGTCACGATCAACCTGCTCGATCGCATCAAGAGCACGCCCGGCGTCGGCGATGCGACGCTTTGGGGGCCGCAGGACTATGCGATGCGGGCGTGGGTGCGCACCGACCAGCTCACCGGCCTGAACCTGACCACGGGCGACGTCATCGCGGCGATCCAGGCGCAGAACGTCCAGGCGCCGGTCGGGCGGATCGGTGCACGCCCGATCTCGGACGAGCAGCAGCTCCAGCTCAGCATCCAGACGCAGGGGCGCCTCGCCTCGGCTGACCAGTTCCGGAACGTCGTCCTGCGCACCAACCCGGATGGGTCGGTGCTGCGGCTCGGGGACGTCGCCCGGATCGAGCTTGGCGCCGCCAATCTCGATCGCGAGACGCGGTTGAACGGCAGCCCGGCAACCGTGATCGCGATCTACCAGTCGCCCGGCGCGAACGCCCTCACGACCCTGAAGGAGGTCGAGCGGCGGGTGGGCGAGTTGGCCAAGGCGTTTCCCGAGGGATTGGCCTGGAAGGTCACCTACGATCCCACGACCTTCATCACCGAGACGGTACACGAGGTGCAGAAGACGCTCATCGAGGCCTTCGTTCTCGTCGTGATCGTGGTGTTCCTGTTCCT
>NZ_BPRD01000651.1 GCF_022179745.1 Methylorubrum podarium | reverse complement strand
TGCCGCCCGCGGCGGAGGCGCCCAAGACCATCATCCTCGAATCGCCCGCCTTCCTCGTCGCGGTGGTGCCGGACGCCCCCGGCGGCCGGCTCTCGGGCCACGATCGGCAGGTGCTCGGCGCCGCCCGGGCGCTCGCCGGGCGCGAGGGCGGCGTCGCGGTGGTCGTCGACGGCGCCTGCGAGGGGCTCGGCGCGGCCGGCGCCGACCGGGTGCTCCGGTGCGAGGGCGCGGAGGGCTACGATCCGGAGGCCCGCGCCGCCCGCGTCGAGGCCGCGCTCGCCGCGCTCGGCGCGCGCCACGTCCTGTTCCCGGAATCCCTCGACGGCGGCGACCTCGCCCGCCGCGTGGCGGTGGGCCTGAACGAGGCGCTGTTCACCCATGCCGAGGTGGTGGCGGCCAAGGGGCTCGTCCGCCCGGCCAGGGGCCGCCGGGTCGAGCAGAGCCTCGCCCCGCCCCGCCTCGCCACCGTGGCGCCGGACGCGGTCGCCGACTATGCCGGCCCGCCGCGGGAGGCGCGCGCCCTCCCCTTCGAGGGTGCGCCGCCACCGGACACTCCGAAAAGGATCGTGTCGGCGACGCGCATCCCGGCCGACCCCGCGACCGTGCCGCTGGCGCTCGCCGAATTCGTCGTCTCCGCCGGCAACGGCCTCACCGATCTCGACACCTTCCGCCGGGTGGTGACGGCGCTTCACGCGACGCCCGGCGCCAGCCGCGTGCTGTGCGACGCCGGGCTGATGCCGCGTCACACCCAGGTCGGCGCCTCGGGCACGGTGCTCGCGGCGACCTGCTACTTCGCGCTCGGCATCTCCGGGGCGCCGCAGCATCTCCAGGGCGTCGCCGGCTGCGAGCACGTGGTGGCGGTCAACACCGACCTGCACGCGGCGATGATCGAGCGGGCGGGCCTCGCCGTGGTGCAGGACGCGCAGGCGGTGATGCCGGCCCTGCTGCGGCTGCTCGCCGAAGAGAATGGTGGAGAGAGCGGCGAAGAGGAGATGGCGCCATGAGAATCGCGGTCCTCCTCTCCGCCGGCCTCCATCCCGTCTCCGGGGCGCCGGTGCTGCCGCGGGTCGAGGCGCAGGCGATCCGGATGGCCGCCGGGCTCGGTGCGCCGTCCGAGATTGTTGGCCTGCATGCCGGGCCGGAGGCCGCAGCGGTCGCCGAGGCCTTGGGCCAGGGGCTCGACCGCATCGAGCACGTCGCGGTCGCGGCGGGCGACGACCCGGTGCCGGCGCTCGCCGCCCGGCTCGCCGCGCGGGCGCCCGACCTGATCCTGGCCGGACGGCGCAGCCAGGGCGGCGACGAGAGCGGCCTCGTGCCCTACGCGCTGGCCCGTGCCCTCGCGATCCCTCTGGTCTCCGACGTGGTCGCGGCGGCGTCCGAACCGGACGGCACCCTGCGCCTCGACCAGAGCCTCGGCCGCGGCGCCCTGCGAAGGCTGCAGGTGCGGGGACCGGTCGTCGTCACCTGCCACCCCGACGCCCCCGCCCCCCTCGCTTACGCCTACGGCCGCGCCCGGCGCGGCACGGTCGCGCCGCTGACTGTGGCGCCGGCCGCGCTCCCGGCCCCGGCCCTCGCGGTGGAGGAGCGGCCCTATCGCCGCCGGCCCAAGATCGTGAAGGGGGCGCCCGCGGGCGGCTCGGCGGCGGAGCGGCTGAAGGCGGCCACCGGCGAGGGCGGCGCGGCCTCGAGCGGCCGGCTCCTGATCGATCCCGATCCTGAGGAGGCCGCCCGCGAGATCCTGGCCTATCTCCGGCAGATCGGCGTCCTGGCGCCGGCCGGCGCGCAACCGAAGACCTGAACAGAGTGGAACACCACCCCATGCCCCTGAGCCCGGACGACCTGCTGGCGCGGCTGCGCGAGCGCGGCATCGCCTACAAGCTGACCGAACACGAAGCCGTCCTCACCGTCGAGGCGATGATGGCGGTCTGCGGCGACATCGCCGGCGCCCACACCAAGAACCTGTTCCTGCGCGACGGGAAGAAGACCTACTTCCTCCTCACGCTCCGGCACGACGCCCAGGTCGATCTCAAGGCGTTCCGCGCCGTGCTCGGCGCGCGCGGCGGCCTGTCCTTCGCGAGCCCGGAGGCTTTGCGCGAACTCCTCGGGGTCGAGAGCGGCGCCGTCTCGCCGCTGGCGGCGCTCAACGCCGCGCCGGGCAGCGTGCGGGTGTTCCTTCAGGACAGCCTGCTCGACGCGACGCGGATCAACATCCACCCGCTCGTCAGCACGCGCACCCTCTCCCTCGTCCCGGCCGACCTCGTGGCGGTGCTTCGGGCCGAGGGGCACGAGCCCACGCCGGTCGCCCTGCCGGAGAGCGCGGCGGCCTGAGGCCCCGTCCGAGGCGGGCAAGCCGGAGCAGCGGGGCGCGCTTCGCGTCGCCGCAGCGCATTCGTACCGCTCTTACGGTGTCCGGTTGATCGCTTCGGGTTTGACTCCACGCCGTCATCGCGAGGCGGAGCCGAAGCGATCCAG
>NZ_BPRD01000650.1 GCF_022179745.1 Methylorubrum podarium | reverse complement strand
GAGCAGCCCGTCGCCGAGATATTTCAGCACCTCGCCGCCCTCCCGCTCGATCGGCGGGACGAGGCAGTCGAAGAAGGCGTTGAGGAGATCGACCGCGCCCTCCGGCGTCCGGTCGGCCGACAGGCGCGTGTAGTCGCGCATATCGGCGAACAGGATCGCCGAGCGGATACGGCGCACCTGCCCGCGCCGGATGTCGCCGGAGAGGATCGCCCGGTGCGGCTCGTCGCCGACATAGATGCGCAGCACCGTGTCGAGCTGCTTGTTGAGCAGCCGCATCTCCATCACCGCGGCGAGCGCGGGCATGACGAAGCGCAGGATCGCGATGTCGTCGTCGCGGAACCCGCCCTCGGCGCGCGTGGCGAAGGTGATGCCGTTCTTCGTGCCGTTGGTGAAGATCAGCGGGGCGACGAGGTAGTGCGTGTACCCGGCGGCCTTGAGCTCGGGAATGATGGCGTAGGCGTCGTCGGCGGTCTCGGCGAGGTCGAGGCTCAGCCACTCGCCGGTCTCATGCACCACGTAGAACGGGCTGGCATGATAGGCCTTCGTCGAGACCTCGCCGTGCGGGAACAGCCGCACCGTCGAGCCGGCGCCGCGGGTCCAGACGCGGCCGACGCCCGAATACTCGGAGTGCAGCGTGTCGATGGCGGTGGAGGCGCGGTCGATCGGCACGCCGATGGCGTTGAGACGCTCGGCCAGTCCCGCGAGGAGGTCGTCGGCCTTCGGCAGGCGAGCGCCCTCGCCGAGCAGCCAGTCACGGATGCCAACGCAGGGTTGAAGCGCTCCGAACGGGACATCCTCGGCTTCCGATCCGTCGGCGAGAGCCGTCGGCTTTGGTATCGGGGCGTCCGCGTCGCGCATCGGGGGAAGGTGGGCTCTCGGGTCGTCAAAGCAAGGCTTCGCGCCGGGCACGAAACGCCGTCGACGTCCGTGACCGGAGGCGGGCTCCCGGCGGGCCGGATGCTTACGGGGCGAGCTTGGCCGCATCGTGACGCGGACGCGGAGCGATGCCGACACCATGGACGCAGGGCCGGGGCCGGATCAAGAGGCTCGGACGGGTCGATGGTCGATGGGATAACACCGCGCAGACAAGTGCGGGCTGAAAAGTCTTGGCAGCATCTTGCACTTGCGAATGACACCGAAGCCTCCGATAAAGCGGACGCTGCGCATCGGTTATCCTTTTTTGTCTTTGATCTCGTGTCAGACCGATTTTTTACATTCTCCTCCGAAACCGACGGCTTCGAGGGCTATCGGACGCTCTACGCGGGCGGAACCGATGTCAGCGCGACCGATGCGCCGTTTCACGCCCGCGTGGAGGCGCATCGGTTCGGCCGGATGAACGTCTTCGAGCGCGCCTTGAGCGGGGTCGAGCATCGGCGCGACCGAACCCGTGTGCGCCGCGACGGCTTCGACCACTTCACGCTTCAATACCTGCGCAGCGGCACCTTCCACGGCGGTGCCCTCGACGCGGAGCGCCGTCTCGCCCCCGGCGACATCATCCTGTTCGATCTCACGCGCCCGCAGCGCACACGCCTCGAATCGGCGCGCACCGTGACCGTGAGCCTGAGCCGGGAACTGGTGGAGGCGGCGGCGCCCGAGGCGGGCCGCTATCACGGGCAGGTTCTGCCGGAAGCGGTGTCGGGCCTGCTCGGCGACCTGATCGGGTCGCTCGCCCGGCGGGCCGCCACGACTACGCCGGACACCGCGGGGAGCACCGCCCGCGCCCTGACCGAGTTGCTGGCGGGAGCCCTCGGGCAGGTGCGGCCCGACGACGAGGCGGCGGGGGGCATCATCGCCGATCTGCGGCGGCGGCGGGCCGAGGCGTTCATCGAAGCGCGGCTGAACGACCCGACACTGGATGTGGCGACGGTCGCGCGCGGAGCCGCGCTGTCGCGCAGCGCGCTCTACCGCCTGTTCGAGCCGACGGGCGGCGTCGCGCAGCACATCCTAGCCCGTCGCCTCGAACGGCTGGGCGCCGCCCTGCGCAATCCGGTCGAGACGCGCTCGATCACCACCCTCACCTTCGATCACGGCTTCGCCAGCGAGAGCCATTGCAGCCGCGCCTTCCGCAGCACGTTCGGCCTGCCGCCGGGTCGCTACCGCGCCGAGATGCGCGTTCCCCGCGCCGCTGCCCGCGGCGAGCCTCCGGCCGGCGAGAGCGCCGCGCGCCTGCTGACCGCGTGGTCGCGTGCCCTCGACTGACCCCGTGATGTCACCGGCTTCCTACGACCCGCCTCCTGGCACGATGCCCGCGCGGGCCGGTCTCGAGGGCTGGGCGCTGGTCGCGCTGCTGGCATCGATCCAGTTCATGGCCTTCAGCGACCGGTTTCTCCTCACCCTGCTCGCGACCCCGCTGAAGCAGGCGCTGGGGCTGAGCGACACCCAGCTCGGCCTGCTCCAGGGCTCGGCCTTCGCCCTGCCCTACGCGTTCGCCCTGCCGCTGCTCGGCGTCGTCGCCGATAGCGGCCGCCAGCGCGGCCT
>NZ_BPRD01000649.1 GCF_022179745.1 Methylorubrum podarium | reverse complement strand
CAGGGCGGCGAGGTCCGGCGCCTCGCGCTCGCAAGGCTCTCCGTTGACGGTCAGCCTCATGCCACGGCCCTCCCCCGGTCCTCGTTCGAGGCGAAGCGCGCCCGGCCGAACCCGCGGGCGAAATCCGGCAGCGTCCCCTCGCCGACCAGCGCGGCGACCGCGTCGGCGGTGGCGGGGGCGAGGAGATATCCGTTGCGGTGGTGGCCGGTGGCGACGACGAGGCCCGGTGCGGCCTCCTCGATGATCGGCGCGTCGTCGTCCGAAGTCGGGCGGAAGCCGCTCCAGACCGCGTCGATCTCCATCTCCTCGATGCCGGGCAGGACGCGGCGCGCCCCTTCCAGCAGGGCGAACAATCCACCCGCGGTAACGCCGCCGTTGAAACCGCAATCCTCGACCGTGGCGCCGACGATGAGGTGCCCGTCGCCCTTGGGCGCCATGTGCACGGACTCGCTCCAGACCATGCGGGAGAGGGTGCCGGTGCGCTTGGTGGTGCGCAGTGCCAGCGACTGCCCCTTGAGGGGGCGCACCGGCAGCGCGAGGTCGTCGGGCAGCAGGCCCGTCTCCCCGCTCCAGGCGCCGGCGGCGAGGATCACCGTCTCGGCCGCGAGCACGCGGCCGGCGGCGCGCAGGCCGGTGACGCGCCCGCCCCGGCGCTCCAAACCCTCCACCGCGACTTCCTCCACGATCGCGACGCCGGCCGCCTCGCAGGCGCCGAGCAGCGCCTCCATCACGAGCCGGGGATCGACCTGCGCGTCCAGCGGACAGAGGATGCCCGCGGTGACGTTGGGGCGCAGCAGCGGCTCGCGGGCGCGCACCTCCGGGCCGGAAAGCCACTCGGCCTCGACGCCCGAGCGCCGCTGCAGGTCGTGGCGGAAGCGCAGGCGTTCGACCTCGTCGCGGCCGATGGCGATGACGAGGGTGCCGTCGGCGCGATAATCGATCCCCTTGCCGGACGCGGCCTGGAGCGCGTCGCGGAAGCCGGGCCAGCGGCGCAGCGACTCCAGCGCCAGCGGCAGCAGCAGGTCGGAGCCGGGCTCGTGCTCGGCGGCGGGCGCCAGCATGCCGGTCGCGGCGAGGCTCGCGCCGCTGCCGACGCGTCCGCGCTCCACCACGGTGACCGAGCGGCCGGCCTGCGCCAGCCGCCACGCGATCGACAGGCCGATCAGCCCGGCGCCCACCACGGCGACGTCGGCGCGCGGCGGCAGGTCGGCGGCGCGCGGGCGCATCGCGAGGGAGCGTCGCCGTGGTGGGCGC
>NZ_BPRD01000648.1 GCF_022179745.1 Methylorubrum podarium | reverse complement strand
CGGCCTCGACCGCCGCGATCGCCGCGGCGCCGTCGCCGGCCACATCGACGCGGTAGCCCTCCGCCTCCAGCACGGCGCGGGCCAGCGTCTGGTTGATCGGGACATCCTCCACGAGCAGCAGGCGGGCGCCGTCCGCCGCGTCCGGGCGACGGGCGCCCTCCGCCGCCTCGGCGGCGAGCGGGGCGGCGGCGCGCGGCAGGGCCAGGGTGAACCAGAAGGTCGAGCCGGCGCCCTCCACGCTCTCGACCCCGATCTCGCCCCCCATCATGGTGACGAGGCGGTGGCAGATCGCGAGGCCTAGGCCCGATCCGCCGAAGCGCCGGCTGATCGAGCCGTCGACTTGGCTGAAGGGCTTGAACAGCCGGTGCCGCTGCGAGGGCGCGATGCCGATCCCGGTATCGCGGATCTCGAAGCGCAGGGCTTCGGCGGTGCCGCCGTCGGCGCCGGGAATGGACCCCTCGTAGCGGACGGTGAGCGTGACGGAGCCGGCGGGGGTGAACTTCACCGCGTTGTTGAGCAGGTTGAACAGCACCTGCCGCAGCCGGTTCGCGTCGCCGACGACGCTCGCGGGCAGGTCCGGGTCGATCCGCGCCTCGACGGTGAGGGCGCTCTTGAGGGCGCCGCCGCGCGTGATCGCGACGGTGTCCTCGATCATCTTGCCGAGGTCGAACGGGATCGGGTCGAGTTCGAGCCGGCCGGCCTCGATCTTCGAGACGTCGAGGACGTCGTTGACGACGGTGAGCAGGGCCTCGCCCGAGACGCGGATCAGTTCCAGGCGGCGCCGATCCTCCGGGTCGCGGCCGGGCCGGTCGAGGAGCAGGTCGGCATAGCCGAGAATGCCGTTGAGTGGCGTGCGGATCTCGTGGCTCATGGCCGCGAGGAACTCGCTCTTGGCCGCGCTCGCCCGCTCGGCCTCCACCGTGGCGGCGCGGGCCTCGGCGGTGGCGGCGCGCAGGGCCGCCTCGGCCGCCTTGCGCTCGGTGATATCGAGATGCAGCCCGAGCATCCGATAGGGCCGGCCGTCGCCGTCGTAGAGGGTGCGGCCTGAGGTGTAGAGCCAGCGCCCGTTCACCCGGTACTCCGCCGTGAAGCGGGTCTGGCTATCGACGGCGTGATGGATCCGGTTCCAGGCCTCGACGACGTCGTCGGGATGGATGGTCGCGGTCCACTCCGTCGGCGAGAGCGCCCGCGGCTCGCCGGTCTCGGGCAGGCCGTAGAGGCGCACGCTCTCCGGCGACAGCACCGTGATGCCGGTGCGCAGGTTCCAGTCGAAGGTCCCGGCCTCCGCGCCTTCCAGAGCGATGCCGAGCAGGCGGCTCGTGTCCTCCACGGCCAGCCGCGCCGAGACGATCTCGTCGATGTCGAGGGCGGTGCCGATCCACTCGACCACCTTGGCCGGATCGGCCGCGCTGCGGATCGGGGTGACCGACAGCTTGTGCCAGCGATAGGAGCCGTCCCGCGCCCGCAGCCGCCACTGGCCGTCGTAGCCCCGGCCGCTGGCCTGGACCGCCTGCCACGCCGCCTCCATCGCCTCGGCGTCGTCCGGGTGGTTGCGGGCCAGCCGCTGCTCCCGCGCGGCGCCGATCGGCCCGTAATAGTCCTCGAACCGGGCGTTCCCGTAGGTCGATTCGCCGCTGTCCGGGTCGATGGTCCAGACGAGCAGCGGCAGGGCGTCCGCGAGGCTGCGGTAGCGCATCTCGCTGCGGCGCATCTCCGCCTGGATCCGCAGCCGGTCGGTCACGTCCATGAGGATGCCGTACAGACCGGTCGTCCGGCCGGCCTCGTCGGACTTGCAGGTGCCCCGGACCATGACGTCGCGGACGGTTCCGTCGGGGCGCGCGAACCGCGTCTCGAACTCGAACTCGTGGCAGCTCGCGATCGCTGCGGCGAGGATGGCCTCGACGCGCCCGCGATCGGCGGGATGGCACAGTTGGGCGAGGCCGGGATGCCGGCCCGTCGGCGGCGCCGGGTCGAGGCCGGCAATGCGCAGCAGGCTCTCGGAGTAGATCGGGTGGCCGCTGACGAAGTCGATGCGCCAATGGCCGACTTGGGCGATCTGCTCGGCCATGGTGAGGAGGGAGTTGGCGCTCGCCCGCCGCTCGATCTCCGCGCCCTGGGCGCGGATGGTGCTCTCGTGGATCTGGCGCAGCGCCCGCTCGCTGGCGAAGGCGAGGTTGTCGCGCCGCAGCCGCATCTGCGCCGTCACGACCTCGGCGAGGTCGCGCAGGGCCGCTTCGTCCTCCGGGCTGAAGTCCCGCGGCCGCGGATCGACGAGGCAGAGGGAGCCGAGCCGCACGCCCGGCCGCAGGATCAGCGGGGCGCCGGCGTAGAACACGATGTGGGGCGGGCCGGTGACGATCCCGAGCCCGGAAAAGCGCGGGTCGCGGCGGGCGTCGGGCACGACG
>NZ_BPRD01000647.1 GCF_022179745.1 Methylorubrum podarium | reverse complement strand
GTGAGCCGTCGCCGGGCGTTGATCGTCGGCGCCTCCCGCGGCCTGGGCCTCGGTCTGGTCGAGCGCTTCCTCGCCCGCGGCTGGGACGTGACCGCCACCGTGCGCCGCCCCTCCGCCGCGCTCGCGGCGCTCGCGGGGGCCGGCCCGCTGCGGATCGAGACCGGCATCGACATCGACGACGATGCGGCCGTGGCGCGGTTGCGGGCAGGCCTCGCCGAGGCGCCGGATTTCGACCTCGTGTTCGTCGTTGCCGGGGTCGCGACCCAGGCCGGCACGCCCGCCGGCCTGCTGCCGCGGGAGGTGGCCGGCGCGGTGTTCCAGACCAATGCCCTCAGTCCGATCCGCTTCGCCGAGAGCGTCCACCGCCGCCTCGCGCCCGACGGGCTGATCGTCCTGATGACCTCGAAGCTCGGCTCGGTGTCGCTGAACCGCGGCGGCGGATGGAGCAGCTACCGGGCCAGCAAAGCGGCGCTCAACACGCTGGCGCGCTCGTTCGCGGGCCAGCATTCCGGGGCGGCCTGGGGCCTCGTCCTGATGCATCCGGGCTGGGTCCGCACCGATCTCGGCGGCCGGCGCGCCACCCTCGACGTCGAGACCAGCGCCCGCGGGATGGTCGCGGTTCTCGAAGCGCGCCAGGGCCAGCGGGGCTGCGTGTTTCTCGATTATACCGGCGCGACGGTGCCCTGGTAGGCCGACCGCCTGTGATCTCACCTTGCCTGACGGCAGGGCGTCTCAGGGTGCGTCCACGGCGAGGTCGGCCGCCGGCAGCCAGCCCGTGACCGCCGCCCCGCCGCCGAGGGCGGATGCGAGGATGACGGCGCCCGCGAGCGCGCCGCTCCCGAGACCCGGCCGGAGCCTCACAGCCCCTTCTCCAGCACCTTCACCACCGCCTCAACCCGGTCCTTGAAGTCGGCCACGTTCGCGTAGGGCCGCCAGTTCACGTCGAGCACCCCGCCCTCGAACTTCAGGCCGTTGGGGTAGTTCGAGGCCGGCGCGGTCTTCTCGTCGTAGCGGATGCGGATCGACTTGAGCTTCTCCCGCAGGGCATCGCGGCCCATCTGGTCCCTGGTCACGTCCTTCAGCCCGGCGGCGAGCGGCTCGAAGATCGTCTTCTCGAAGTAGCCGGGATCGGCGTAGTACTTCGCGTCGCCGGCGATCGTGAGCTGGTCCCACGCCACTTCGACCGGCACGGGGAAGCCCGCCGCCTCCTGGATCCCCTTCTCCTGCGCCGGGTAGCGGCTCTCGCGATAGGCGGCGATCGCCCGGCGCTCGGCCAGCCCCACCGTCGGCTCGGCCCGGGCGGCGGGCGCGCAGAGCAGGAGTGCGGCGGCGGCGAGCGCGTTGCGGCGTGAGATCATGCGGTCGGTTTCCCTCTGGTGGGCCGGCCCGGGATCGGGCGCGGGTCGATGGAACGGATGGGACGGCGGGTGCCGTCACGGCGTCGGGCCGACACCGGACCGCTCGCCGCGGCGGCGCGGCGCGGCGAGGCAGGGTCGCGGGGCATGCGTCTGCGCGTCACGCCGAACCTCTGCTAGGAAGGCGGGGTCGGGCGGACGGGCCGGCGCAGGGGGGAACGGAATGGGAAGACGAACGGCCGCCATCCTGCGCAGCGCCGCCGTGGCGGCCTGCCTCCTCGCCCAGCCGCTCTCCGCCGAGGCGACGAAGCCGGCCGGCGCCGGGCCGAAGCTCCCCGCCGACGCCGCGGCCTACGTGGCGCGGCGCAAGGGCTGCCATCACTGGGGCGGCGAGGAGGCGTACGACGCGGCCCGGGGGCGGGACATCGCCGCCGCTCTGACGTCGCTGCGCTGCGACGCCATCGACGCCGACGAGGCGCGCCTGCGCCGCCGCTACGGGAAGGACCCGGCGATCCTGAGAGCCTTCGACGAAGCCGACGGCGAGAGCGGCTGAGCGCGATGCCGGTCGGGCGGTGGACGGCACCGTCCGCCGCCGGGTGAGGCGGCTGCACGTCCCACCGCCCGTCCTACCGCGGGCCTCGCTCGTCGGCGTCGGCCTCGCCCGGCCCTTCATCCCGGTCCCACCCCTGCCCGGCGGACCCTTCACGCGGCCGCGCGCCGGTTGCGCATCAGGGAGAGCAGCGCCCCGTAGATGGAGGCCGCGAGCGCTCCCATGAGCACCAGCAGGGTGATGGTCCGGTTCCAGAGCCGGTCGAGGCCGAGGTCGGTGGTGACGAGTTCGGGCCGGGCCGGATCGGCCATGACGCCAGCGCTGTAATCGCCGACATGCAGGCCGGAGAAGACGTAGTTCACCCGCCGCGTCACGCTGCCCTGGGCCGTCGGCACGCTCAGGGTCACGTCGCAGATGTGGATGACGAGCTTGGCGCTGCACTTGCCCTCGCTCACCCGCGCGCTCGGGACGGGCTGCGCGGTCCCGCGCACCTGCCAGTCGGAGACCACGACGGGCGCCGTGAACCAGGCGCAGGCCCCCAGGATGCCGCCGAGCGCCACGATGCCGAACAGGACCCAGAAGGTGGCGCCCCAGCCTGCCCGCTCGGGCGGCAGGCGCAGGGGGGCGGCGGTCTCGGCGCCCTCGGCGGTCTCGGTCTTCGGCGATGCGCTCATCGGCTCCTCAGGCAGGCTGGGCTTCGGACGGGGTGGTGCGGGGCGCGCCGGCTTCGCCGAGCGCCGCCTCGGCCGGGGCGTGCTCCGCCAGGATCCGGCGGGCCTGATGGGCCGCCCGATAGCGTCCGATCAGGTCGGCGAAGTCCTGCGGCGGCATCCCGCGCGGCAGGCCGACCGAGACGGTGACGATGCGGCGCTTGCGATCGAGCTTCACGTTGCGGCCGCCGGGGACGCGCTCCGGCCAGGACGCGCCGGGCGGCAGCAGCAGGCGGGTCACCATCGTGCTCTGGCTCAGCGTCATGTCGAGATCGGCGATGGCGTCCCAGGGGATCATCCGGTCGAGACCGGGCGCCTTGAGGCCCTCCGGGCTGAGGGTCAGGACGTGCGGATCGCCCCGCCACAGGATGAAGGCGCCCGCACCACCCAGGAGGACCGCGAGGGCGGACGCGGTGAACAGGAGGACGTTGACCTCGTGGAGTCGGATCCCGGGGATGCCGAACAGGGCGATCCCGAGCGCGGCCGCGGCGAAGAGGCCGCCGCCCGCCGCCCGCGGGCTCGCCCTGGCGGCGGGCGGCGGCCTCTTCGCCGCGGCCGCGCTCGGGATCGCCCTGTTCGGCATCCCCGGGATCCGACTCCACGAGGTCAACGTCCTCCTGTTCACCGCGTCCGCCCTCGCGGTCCTCCTGGGTGGTGCGGGCGCCTTCATCCTGTGGCGGGGCGATCCGCACGTCCTGACCCTCAGCCCGGAGGGCCTCAAGGCGCCCGGTCTCGACCGGATGATCCCCTGGGA
>NZ_BPRD01000646.1 GCF_022179745.1 Methylorubrum podarium | reverse complement strand
GGGGATGGAGCAGGCGCGGCCGCTGCTGCAGGGCGTGGCCTACGCCGAGGACGCCTATGCCTGCGCGGAGGGGGCGGACGCGCTGGTGATCGTGACGGAGTGGAACGCGTTCCGCGCGCTGGATCTGGCGCGGCTGAAGGCGCTGATGGCCGCCCCCGTCCTCGTCGACCTGCGCAACGTCTACGGCACCGAAGACATGGAGCGGCAGGGCTTCACCTATGTCGGTGTCGGCGGCGCCGACCGGCGTCTCGAACTCTGACGGCCCGCTTCCCGGACCTTCTCAGAGGGTCGCTTTTCAAAGCCGATGACATCTCGGTGCAGGGAATGACCGGCCGCTCAAGCGGCGGCCGGACCGCCTCCACAGAGTTTCGAGCCTGATGACGGCTCACCGTTCTTTCGTCCGAGGGTCCTGATCATGCAGTACGGCACCGTGAAAAAGATCCTCGTGACCGGTGGCGCTGGCTTTCTCGGCTCGCACCTGTGCGACGTGCTGGTCAAGGAGGGGCACGAAGTTCTCTGCGTGGACAACTTCTTCACAGGGACGCGCAACAACGTCCACCATCTGCTGGACTACCGTAATTTCGAATTGATGCGCCACGACGTGACGTTCCCGCTCTACGTCGAGGTCGACGAGATCTACAATCTCGCCTGCCCGGCTTCGCCGATCCACTATCAGTTCGATCCGGTCCAGACGACGAAGACGAGCGTCCACGGCGCCATCAACATGCTCGGGCTCGCCAAGCGGGTGAAGGCGCGCATCCTTCAGGCATCGACCTCCGAGGTCTACGGCGATCCCGAAGTCCATCCCCAGACGGAATCCTACTGGGGCCGCGTCAATCCGATCGGCTATCGGTCCTGCTACGATGAGGGCAAGCGCTGCGCCGAGACGTTGTTCTTCGACTACCATCGCCAGCACAATCTCGACATCAAGGTCGTGCGGATCTTCAACACCTATGGTCCGCGCATGCACCCGAATGACGGGCGGGTCGTGTCCAACATCATCGTCCAGGCGCTGAAGGGCGAGGACATCACGATCTACGGCGACGGACAGCAGACCCGGTCATTCTGCTACGTCGATGACCTGATCGCCGCGATGGTTCGGATGATGGGCACCGAGAACGGCTTCACCGGACCGGTCAATATCGGGAATCCGGGCGAATTCACCATCCGCGAACTGGCGGAGCTCGTCGTCGATCTCACCGGTACCCGCTCCGCCATCGTCTACCGGCCCTTGCCGTCCGATGATCCGAAGCAGCGCCGCCCCGATATCGGCCTCGCCATGGACAAGCTCGACTGGCGGCCCCAGATCGAGCTGAGGAGCGGCCTCGTGAAGACGATCGGCTACTTCGATGATCTTCTGAAGAACAACACGTTGTAGAAGCACGAGAGCGAGGAGCCGTGACGCCTGTCGAGATCAGGGCGTGACGGCTCCGCGAGGGGCCGCTGACGGCGATCCTTCGTCGCTCGGGCGCCGCGCGCGCGCGATCCCGGTCGTGCGCCGTCCGTCAAGGAACGAAGCGCTCGTCGAAGGTGAAGTCGAACTGCGCGCCCCCGGACCGGACACCGAGAAGGACGGTCTCCTGGGAATAGGGTCGCGTGCGGACCGGGCGACACGAGAGATTCGAGTTCTTGTAGCAGACCGTCGAGGCGATCGCGCGCGAACAGCGGTTCTCCAGCGTCACGAGATGATGGTAGCTGCCCGTCATGACGAGGTCCGGGCGGGACGTGCTCCTGACCTCCAGGCACGGCTTTCCGGCGGCGTTCCGCAGCGTGATCGACTTCTCGATCGCGAAGGCATCGGCGGCCGACAGCGACACGAACGACAGGGTGAATGCGGCCAGACGTCTGAAGCGCATCGTGCTCGTTCCGGGCATCTTCGCAGGTCTTTCGTCGCGTATCCGCCGCTTCCGACGAGGCGCGGGGCGGGGATGAACCGAGAGTTTTCGAGTATATGCTGGGGTATCGAATAAAAATACGTATTTGTCGGCATCATTCAAAATCACAGGGTTTTTTCTCGGCCCGGTGAGCACGCATTCATCGAATGCCGGTGAAGATCTGTCATGGACTTGCCTCCGACTGCCATCCGAGGCAAGTCCATGACAG
>NZ_BPRD01000645.1 GCF_022179745.1 Methylorubrum podarium | reverse complement strand
GACGTGGTCGCGGCGGCGGTGCTCTCGGGCAACCGCAACTTCGAGGGCCGCGTGAACCCGGACGTGCGGGCGAACTACCTCGCTTCGCCGCCGCTGGTGGTGGCCTACGCGCTCGCGGGCTCGCTCCAGATCGACATCACCCGTGAGCCGCTCGGCCAGGGCTCGGACGGCAAGCCGGTCTACCTGAAGGACATCTGGCCGTCCTCGGAGGAGGTGAACCGGTTCATCGAGGAGAACATCACCTCGGAGCTGTTCAAGAGCCGCTACGCCGACGTGTTCGGCGGCGACGCGAACTGGAAGGGCGTCGAGGTGACCGAGGCGGAGACCTTCGCCTGGGATGCGGGTTCGACCTACGTGCAGAACCCGCCCTATTTCGAGGGCATGACGAAGACGCCCGACCCGATCACCGACATCGAGGGCGCGCGCATCCTCGGCCTGTTCCTCGACTCGATCACGACGGACCACATCTCGCCCGCCGGCAACATCCGCGCGGCCTCACCGGCCGGCGAGTACCTGCAGTCGCATCAGGTGCGGGTGCAGGACTTCAACCAGTACGGCACCCGCCGCGGCAACCACGAAGTCATGATGCGGGGCACCTTCGCCAACATCCGCATCAAGAACCAGATGGTGCGGGACGAGAGCGGCAATGTCGTCGAGGGTGGCCTCACGCTGCACCAGCCCGACGGCGAGCGGATGTTCATCTACGACGCCGCGCAGAAATACGCGGCCGAGGGCACCCCGCTCGTCGTCTTCGCCGGCAAGGAATACGGCACCGGCTCGTCCCGTGACTGGGCGGCCAAGGGCACCAAGCTCTTGGGCGTGCGCGCCGTGATCGCCGAGAGCTTCGAGCGCATCCACCGCTCGAACCTCGTCGGCATGGGCGTGGTCCCGCTGGTCTTCCAGGGGGACACGTCCTGGCAGTCGCTCGGCCTTAAGGGCGACGAGACGGTGACGATCAAGGGGCTGGCCGGCGAGCTGAAGCCGCGCCAGACGCTGACCGCGGAGATCACCTCCGCCGATGGTTCGAAGCAGGAGGTCCCGCTGACCTGCCGGATCGATACCCTCGACGAACTGGAATACTTCCGCAACGGCGGCATTCTTCCCTACGTGCTGCGCTCGCTCGCGGCGTAAGCGGCACCCTCTTTCACACCCTCCTTCGAAAGGCCTCCCTCCGGGGAGGCCTTTTTCGTTTCAGCCGGGACCAGGCCGCCGAATTCGGTTTCCGGATGAATCCTTGTCCTGCTTTCCGTCATTCCGGGGTGCTGACAAGCGAACCCGGACCCGAAGGGGCGCGCCGGAGGCGTGCAATCCACGACTGGCCTCGACGCTCTGATTCAGCCGCGCATCAGGGTTGGATCCCGGGTTCCGCT
>NZ_BPRD01000644.1 GCF_022179745.1 Methylorubrum podarium | reverse complement strand
ACAGGCCATGCTCTGACCGAACCAATCAACCGGAAGCCGCGCGATCGGGCGCGGCTCGGATCACGGTCTGCCGTGAGCCCTCGCGGCGACGGGGGGCGTTCTCTCGGAGACCGGCGCCTGGACGGCGTCGAAGGCGGTCTCGTCGAGCGTCAGAACCGGCAGGGCGCCGAGATCGACCACGGGCGCGGTGGCCCGTTTCGCAACCGGGACCGCCGGCGCGACCGCGACGGGCACGGCCGGCTGCGGGTCAGGCGACGGCCCCGCGGAAGGCGACGGCAGGGACGCCTCGACCGCGGGCGGTGATTCGCTGGCCGGTGCAGCAGCCTCCGGCCCCTGCACGGCACCGACGATGCGGACGGGTTGGGCCGCCTCCTGAACAGGTTCCGCCATCATCGCGGGGGCGGCCTGCTCCGCAACGGCCGTGCCCGTGCGGATCTGCGAGGCGACTGCCCAGGACGTGACGAGCGAGAGGCCCAGCAATCCGGCATAGACGACCCAAACGGGCCGGCGGCTGCGCCGGTCCAGGGGCTTCAGCGGTCCGGGCTGGATGCGGCCGCGCCGCCGAGCGAAGCGCGGCGGATCGGCTCGGAGCCGAGCGTCCGACGCGGTTGCGCCTTCGGCTGCTACCATCGGGGGTACTCCCGTGTCGTCGAGGATCGCCGGTTCATACTCCGGTAGGATCCACGTCGAAAGTGAGGCGGATCCGCCCGTCGCGGTGGACGAGGCGGACCGCAAACGGGTGTCGGCGGCTTCAGGCCTCAGCCGCGTCGCGATCCACGTACCACGTCACCCGTCCCGCGCTCTCGACGCGGCGCGCCGGCAGATCCTCGCCCTCGGCGAGTCGCCGCAATGGTTCGCGTTTGCCCGCGCCGTTGACGAGGAAGAGCACGGACCGCGAGGAGGCCAGGACCGGGAAGGTGAGGGTGATGCGCGGCACGAACGGCTCCATTCCCGCCTCCGGCACCGGCGCGGCCCAGGCCTCGCGCTCGGCGAGCGCCGGCTTGCCCGGAAACAGCGAGGCGGTGTGCCCGTCGCTGCCGAGACCGAGGAGCACGAGGTCGAAGAGCGGCCGATTCGGGTCGAGCCGGTCGCTGCCGTAGAAATCCTGCAGCCTCCGCTCGTAGGCGCGGGCGCCCGGCTCGGCGCCCTCGTCGGAGGGAATGAAGTGCAGATGCGTCGCGGGCACCGGTGCTGCGTGGCCGAACGCCTCGCGGACCATGCGCACGTTGCTCAAGGCGTCGTCCCACGGCACCACCCGGTCGTCGCCGAAGAACCAGTGGATCCGCGCCCACGGCACGCGCTCGACGAAGCCGGGCGAGGCGAGCAGCGCGTAGAGCCGCTTCGGCGTCGAGCCGCCGGACAGGCAGATGGCGACGCGATCGCCCTCGGCACTGCCGGCCATCGCCAGGAGATGCTCGGCCGCCGCGCGGGCCGTCGCCTCCGCATCCGCCATCAGCTCGGTGTTCGGGGGAAGCGGGATCACGGCGCGGGCCCGCGGCGCGGCGGTTCCTTGTGGCCGCCGAAGCCCTGGCGCATCGCCGAGAGCAGCTTGTCGGCGTAGCTCTCGTCCTCGCGGGAGCGGAAGCGGCGGTAGAGCGCACTCGAGAGGACGGTGGCCGGCACGGCCTCCTCGATCGCCGCGTTGATGGTCCAGCGGCCCTCGCCGGAATCCTCGACATAGCCCGAGAACCCTTCGAGGCGCTCGTCGCCGGCCAGCGCCGCGGCGGTGAGATCGAGGAGCCAGGACGAGACCACACTGCCCCGCCGCCAGACCTCGGCGATGTCGCCGAGATTGAGATCGAACCGGCGTCCCTCCGGGATCTCGGGGGAGTTGGCGTGGCGCAGGATGTCGAAGCCCTCGGCATAGGCCTGCATCAGGCCGTACTCGATGCCGTTGTGGATCATCTTCACGAAGTGGCCGGACCCGCTCGGGCCGGCATGGATGTAGCCCTGCTCGGCCCGCGGATCACGGCCGTCGCGCCCCGGCGTCCGCGGGATTTCGCCGAGGCCTGGCGCCAGCGTGCGGAAGATCGGGTCGAGCCGGTCGACGGCCTCCTTGTGGCCGCCGATCATCATGCAGTAGCCGCGCTCCAGGCCCCACACGCCGCCGGAGGTGCCGACATCGACGTAGTGGATGCCCTTGGCGTCGAGGTCGCGGGCACGGCGCACGTCGTCCTGGTAGAACGAGTTGCCGCCGTCGATGATGCAGTCGTTAGCGCTCAGGAGACCGCCGAGCGCGGTCACCGTCTCCTCGGTGATCTGGCCGGCCGGCAACATCACCCAGGCGGTGCGGGGCGCCTCCAGCTTCGCGACGAGATCTTCGAGACTCGACGCGGCGGTCGCACCCTCGGCGGCCAGCGCCTCCACCACCTTCGGATCGCGGTCGTAGACCACGGCCGTGTGGCCGTCGCGCAGGAGACGGCGGACGATGTTGCCGCCCATCCGGCCGAGGCCGATCATGCC
>NZ_BPRD01000643.1 GCF_022179745.1 Methylorubrum podarium | reverse complement strand
GCCCGCCGGCGAGATCGACCTCGACGGTCTCGAAGGGCTGGCCCACCAGCGACAGGAACAGGCGCGCCCGGTGGGCATGGCCCGACAGCGACAGGGTGTAGAGCTTCACGGCGACATCTCCTCGCGGCCGCAGGATCGGCCGCGGGCTGCATCACACTCCTTCCCGGCCGCGGCGTGAACCGGTCTTGCCGGCAATCGACTGTTGCGTGATGCGGAATAATCGGCACCCTATCGCCGCGGGGAGGCCGTCATGGACCGGCTACAGGGAATGCGAGTGTTCGTCCGGATCGCCGAGGGCGGCGGCTTCGCGGGGGCGGCGCGCGCGCTCGGCATGAGCCCGGCCGCCGTCACCCGCGCGGTCGCGGCGCTCGAAGCCACGATTGGCGCGCGGCTCTTCATCCGCACCACGCGCTCGGTGAAGCTCACGGATGCGGGCGGGCGCTATCTCGAGGATTGCCGCCGGATCCTGTCCGAGATCGCGGAGGCCGAGGCGGTCGCCGCCGGCTCGACCGCGACGCCGACCGGCACCCTGACGCTGACGGCCCCGGTGCAGTTCGGCCGCCTCTACGTGCTGCCGGTGGTGACCGCGTACCTCGCGCGTCACCCCGCCGTGTCGGTGCGCGCGCTGTTCCTCGACCGGATCGTCAACATGATCGAGGAGGGCATCGATGTCGGGGTGCGGATCGGGCATCTCGCCGATTCCGGGCTGAGCGCGATCCGGGTCGGCAGCGTGCGACGGGTCGTCTGCGCGGCGCCGGCCTATCTGGAGCGGCAGGGCGTGCCCGAAACGCCCCGCGACCTGCGCGATCACGCGGTGATCGGCTCGACCGCAACCGGTGACCTGCCCGAATGGCGGTTCGGGACCGACCGGCGGGTGACGGTGACCGTCCATCCCCGCCTGGTCTGCAACACCGTCGATGCCGTGCTCGCGGCGGCGCTCGACGGCTGGGGGATCGCGCGGCTGCTGTCCTATCAGGTCGCCTCGGCGGTGGCGGAGGGGCGCCTGCGGATCCTGCTGGATGCGGACGAGGCGGCGCCGGTGCCGATCCACGTGGTGAGCCCCGAGGGCCGGCGGGCGCCGGCCAAGACCCGGGCTTTCATCGACCTCGCCGCGGCACGGTTGCGGGCCGACCCGCGGGTGAACCCGTTGGGTTGAAACGGATCCTACGCCCGCGCCGTCATCGCGTCGGCTCCGCCTCGCGATAACGGCGCGGCGGGAGAGGGAAGCGAGCCGTCAGTACACGTCGGCCTGGTAGCGCCCGGCCTTCTTCAGGGCGGCGAGGTAGGCCACCGCCTCGTCCGGGTTCTTCCCGCCGTGCTGCGCGGCGACGTCGATGATCGCCCGCTCCACGTCCTTGGCCATGCGCTTGGCGTCGCCGCAGACGTAGAAATGGGCGCCGCCCTCCAGCCACTTCCACAGCTCGGCGCCGTTCTCGCGCATGCGGTCCTGGACGTAGGTCTTCTCGGTGCCGTCGCGCGACCACGCAAGCGAGAGGCGGGTCAGCACCTTCGCGTCCTTCAGACTGTTCAGCTCGTCCCTGTAGAAGAAGTCGCTGGCCTGCCGCTGGTGGCCGTAGAAGAGCCAGTTGCGGCCGGGCGCCTTCGTGGCGGCGCGCTCGCGCAGGAAGGAGCGGAACGGCGCCACCCCCGTGCCGGGGCCGCACATGATCACGTCCTTGCCCGGATCCTCCGGAAGGCTGAAGCCGTGCGCCTTCTGCAGGTAGATCTTGACCTTGGTCTGCTCGGGCAGGCGCTCGCCGAGATGGGTCGAGGCGACACCGAGGCGCAGGCGCGAGCGATGGTTGTAGCGCACCGCGTCCACGGTCAGCGAGACCCGGCCCGCATCCATCTTCGGCGAGGACGAGATCGAGTAGAGCCGCGGCTGCAGCTCGTCGAGCGCCTCCAGGAACACCTCGGCATCGGGACGCGCCCCGGGGAATTTGTGGAGCGCGCCGAGCACGTCGAGATGCTGGGCATCGCCGTCCGGATCCTCGCCGGCGGCGAGCGCCTGCGCCTTCTTGCGCGCCGTGCCCGAGGTCAGCAGCGAGAGGAGCTGGTAGAGGTTGTCCGGCGCCGCGCCGAGCGAGTACTCGGTCAGCAGCCGGTCGCGCAGGGTCTTTCCGCCGATCATCCGCTCCGGTCGCGTGCCGAGTTCGGCGATCACCGCGTCGACGAGCGCCGGGGCGTTGGCCGGGAACAGCCCGAGGGAGTCGCCGGCCTCGTACTGGATCGGCGTGTCCCTCAGGTCGATCTCGATGTGCCACGTCTCCTTCTCGCCGCCCGGCGCGTTGAGGCGGGTGCGGGAGAGGAAGGTCGCCTCGACCGGGTTCTCGCGGCAATAGCCCAGCGGCCCGAGCTCCGGCTCCTTCTTGGGCGCGTCGCCCTCGTCCTTCTTCGCGGGGGGCGCACCACCCGCGGCGCCGAACTCCTCCTCCAGCTTCTTGAGCATCCGCAGCGTTTCCTTGCCGCCGGGCTGGCAAAGGTTCAGCCGCTCCTCGCTCTTGAGGAAGATCGCGTTGGCGTAGTCGGCGCAGTTGTAGCCGCACTGGCCGCAATCCTGCTGCGCCATGGCGGCCATCAGCTTCTGCGGCTCGGACTTGTCCTTGGCCAGATCCATCCGGTCGCCGATCGGCATCGACGGGTCGTGCCAGGGCGCGTCGTCGTTGTCGGCGAGTTTTTTCGCGCCCCCCGGTGCCTCGCCGGGCGCGAGCGCCGTGGCACCCTCCACGGCCGGGCCGAGCAGGGCGGCGAAGTAGCCCGACAGCCAGGAGCGCTGGTCGGCGTTGAAGGGGGCGCTCTCGGGGATCAGGACGAGCGGGGGAGCGACGTGCTGGGTCATGGCAGGACCTGAGAATTCTGACGGACCGTGGTCCCCTCCCCCTTGCGGGGAGGGGTAGGGGTGGGGGTGGTGCAGGAGGCACCGCTGCGGCGCGTTCCGAACCACCCCCGCCTCCGGCTCCTCCCCCCAAGGGGGAGGAGAGACGCGCGCGACGCGCGACGAGTCGCCGGCCGCGGGGTCACGCCGCCGCCTTCAGCGCCGGCTGCGCTTCCGCCGCGTCGCGGAGAGCCTCGGGCCCTTTGCGCGCGGTGAAGGTCTGGAAGCTCTCGTCCTTGCTCTCGCGCAGGGCGAGGTAGGCGTTGAGCAGCGCCTCGACGCGGGCCGGCGCGTCCTCGGCCTTCACCGCCTTCCAGATCTCGGTGCCGATCTTTGGGTTCTCGGCAAACCCGCCGCCGACCACGATGTCGTAGCCCTCGACGGTGTCGCCCTCCTCCGAGACGACGACCTTCGCGCCGATGAGGCCGATATCGCCGATATAGTGCTGGGCGCAGGAATGGTGGCAGCCGGTGAGGTGGACGTTCACCGGCACGTCGAGGGCGGGCACCGTCCGCTCGACATGGTCGGCGATGATCATCGCGTGCCCCTTGGTGTCGGAGGCGGCGAACTTGCAGCCGC
Organism: Methylorubrum podarium; assembly: GCF_022179745.1. GTDB lineage: Bacteria > Pseudomonadota > Alphaproteobacteria > Rhizobiales > Beijerinckiaceae > Methylobacterium > Methylobacterium podarium. The sequence goes on along the minus strand of NZ_BPRD01000643.1, from coordinate 6,247 downwards.
GGGCGCCGGTGCAGGCGACGAGCCCCGAGCGGATGCCGGCGGCCTTGATGGTGAGGCCGAGCGCCTCGACGCGGGCCTCGACCTCCGCCACCTTGGCGTCCGGCACGCCCGAGAAGATGAAGTTCTGCCAGACCGTCATGCGGATCTGGCCATCGCCGCACTCGGCCGCGACCTTGGCCAGCCCGCGCATCTGGTCGGTGGTCATCTTGCCCACCGGGAGCACCACGCCGACCCAGTTCAGGCCGGGCTGGACCTGGGGGTGCACGCCCACATGGCTGAAGCGGTCGGTCGGCCGGCGGGGCGCGACATGGGCGGCATCGACCCGGTCGAGCTTGCGCCCGAGCTTCTCCTCGACCGCGGCGATGTACTTGTCGAAGCCCCAGGCGTCGAGGACGTACTTCATCCGGGCCTTGTTGCGGTTGGTCCGGTCGCCGTTCTCGATGAAGACCCGGATGATCGCGTCGGCCACGCGGTTGCAGTCCTCGGGCTTGAGGACGATCCCGGTGTCGCGGGCCAGATCCTTGTGACCCGAGATGCCGCCGAGCACGAGGCGCATCCAGACGCCCGGCGCGACCGCTGCGCCCTCCAGCACCTCGATCGCCTGGAAGCCGATGTCGTTCGTCTCCTCCAGGGCCGGCGTCACGCCGCCGCCGTCGAAGGAGACGTTGAACTTGCGCGGCAGGCCGTAGAGCGAGCGGTCGTTCAGGATCCAGTTGTGCCAGGACTTGGTGAGGGGCCGCGTGTCCAAGAGTTCCCGCGCGTCGATGCCGGCGGCGGGCGAGCCGGTGACGTTGCGGATGTTGTCGGCCCCCGCGCCCTGCGCGGTCAGACCGAGATCGGTCAGCCCGTCGAGGAAGGGCTGGGCGTGCTCGGGCGCGATCTCGCGCACCTGCAGGCCCGCGCGGGTGGTGACGTGGCTGTAGCCGCCGCCATGGGCGTCCGCGAGGTCGGCGATGCCGGCGAACTGCCAGTGCTGCAGGATGCCGTTGGGCACCCGGATCCGGCACATGTAGGAGACCTGGTTCGGCGCGACCCAGAACATGCCGTGGTAGCGCCAGCGGAAATTGTCCTCGGGTTTGGGGTGCTTGCCGGCGGCGGCCTCCGCCTTCAGCCGGTTATGGCCGTCGAACGGGTTTTCCGCGCGTTTCCACTTCTCCTGGTCGCAGAGCTTGCCGCCCGCCTTCACGGTGCGCTCCTGCGCCTTGATGTGGATCGCGTCCGGACCCGTCGGCTCGGCGGGCGCGGCCGCGGCGGCGCCCTGCCCGATCGCCAGGCCGCCGGTCATCCGGGCCGCCGCGATGCCGGAGGCGAAGCCTTCGAGGTAGCGCTTCTGCTCGGCGTTGAATTCGTCTGCCATCGCTGCCTCACTCACGCTGCGAGGGATTTGGGGGCCGGGCCGAACATCAGGTCGTCCCGGTCTTCAGGGGAGAGCGGCGCGCCGGAGCGGATCAGCTCCTTGCAGCGCGCCTGCTCCGCGATATCGCCGACGAAGACCGCGCCGAGGAGGCGGTTCTCGGCGATGATCAGCTTGCGGTAGAGCCCGGCGGCGGCATCGTGCATCACGACCGCCTCGGCGCCCTCGGGCGTGTCGACCAGCCCGGCGGAGAAGACCGGCAGGCCCGACACCTTCAGGCTGGTGGCAAGGGACGTGCCGGGATAGGCGGCCGCCTCGCCGAGGAGCACCCGCGACAGCACCTCGGCCTGCTCGTAGGCGGGCTCGACGAGGCCGTAGACGACGCCCCGGTGCTCGGCGCACTCGCCGAGCGCGTGGATCGCCGGGTCCGAAGTGGTCATCCGGTCGTCCACCGTGATGCCGCGCCCGCAGGCGAGGCCGCAGCTCTGCGCCAGGGCCGTCGAGGCGCGGATGCCGACCGACATCACCACGAGGTCGGCGGGGATCACGGTGCCGTCCTTCATCAGCAGGCGCTCGACGCGGCCGTCGCCTTCGATCGCGGCGGTGTCGGCGGACAGCATCACCCGGACGCCGCGGGCCTCCATCGCCGCGCGGACGAGGCGGGCGGCGGCGTGGTCGAGCTGGCGCTCCATCACCCGGTCCATGACGTGGACCAGCGTGGTGTCGACCCCGAGCCGGGCGAGCCCGACCGCGGCCTCGAGGCCCAGCAGGCCGCCGCCGATCACCACGGCCTTGGCGTGATCCACGGCGGCCTTTCGGATCGCCGCCACGTCTGCGAAATCGCGGAAGGTCAGGACGCCGGGCAGGTCGATGCCGGGCAGCGGTAGCCGGATCGGCAGCGAGCCCACCGCCAGCACCAGCCGGTCGTAGGGCAGGACATGCGCTTGCCCGACGATGGCGAGCCGGTTCGCCCGGTCGATCTCGGTCACCGGGGCGCCGGTGACGAGGCGGATGCCGTGCTCCTCGTACCAGGAGAGCGGGCGGAAGCCGCAGGCCGCCTCGTCCACCTCGCCGCCGAGCAGCGAGGAGAGCAGCACCCGGTTGTAGGCCGCCACCGGCTCGGCCCCGACCACCGTCACGTCGTAGCGGCCCGGCGCCCGCTCCGTCAGCCGCTCGAGGAAGCGGAGCGAGGCCATGCCGTTGCCGGCGACGACGAGTCTGTCCTTCACGCTCATGCGCCCGTGATCCCCCTTCACGAACTCAGGCGGCGAGAGCGGGCTTGGCGTGGCGGGCGTAGAGGAATTCCAGCACCGCGGCGCGGGCGTGGACGTAGGTCGCGTCCTCCACGAGATCGAGGCGGCGCCGGGGCCGCGCCAGCGGCACGGGCAGGATCTCGCCGATGGTGGCGGAGGGCCCGTTCGTCATCATCACGATGCGGTCGGAGAGCAGCACCGCCTCGTCCACGTCGTGGGTGATCATGATGACGGTGTTCCGCAGACGCGTCTGGATCTCCATGAGCTGATCCTGGAGGTGGGCGCGGGTGAGCGCGTCGAGCGCCCCGAACGGCTCGTCCATGAGGAGCACGGTCGGCTCCATGGCGAGCGCCCGGGCGATGCCGACGCGCTGCTTCATGCCGCCGGAGATCTCCGCCGGGCGCTTGTCGGCGGCGTGCATCATGTTCACCAGCGCGAGGTTGTGCTCGATCCACTGGGCGCGCTCGGCGCGGGACTTCTTGCCCTTCGAGACCTTGTCGACGGCGAGCGCCACGTTCTCGCGCACGGTGAGCCAGGGCAGGAGCGAGTGGTTCTGGAACACCACCGCGCGGTCGGGGCCGGGGGAATTCACCTCCCTTCCGTCGAGGAGCACCCCGCCGGTCGAGGCCTTGAGCAGGCCGGCGACGATGTTGAGCACCGTCGACTTGCCGCAGCCCGAGTGCCCGATGATCGAGACGAACTCGCCCTTGGCGATGTCGAGGTCCACGTCGCGCAGCACCTCCGACGTCTTGCCGCCGCGGCGGAAGGTGATGCCGACCTGGGAGAGGGAGAGATGGGCCATGGTTGTTGTTCCCTCAAGCCGCGGAGGTGCCGCGGGTCACGAGCACGCCGGCGCCGGCGACCAGCCGGTCGAGGACGAAGCCGATGAGTCCCACGTAGACGAGGGCGACGATGATCTCGGAGATGTGCGAGGAGTTCCACGCATCCCAGATGAAGAAGCCGATGCCGACGCCGCCGATCAGCATCTCGGCCGCCACGATCGCGAGCCAGGACAGGCCGACACCGATGCGAAGACCGGTGAAGATGTACGGCGCGGCCGAGGGCAGCATGATCTTGTAGAAGAACTCGATCGGGTTCAGCCGGATGACCGCGGCGACGTTGCGGTAATCCTGCGGGATGTTGCGGATGCCGACCGCGGTGTTGATGATGATCGGCCAGATCGAGGTGATGAAGATCACGAAGATCGCCGAGGGCTGGCCGTCGCGGAAGGCGGCGAGCGAGAGCGGGAGCCAGGCCAGCGGCGGGATCGTGCGCAGCACCTGGAAGATCGGGTCGAGCCCGCGCATCGCCCATTCGGACTGGCCGACCAGGGTGCCGAGCAGCACGCCGGCCACGACGGCGAGGGAGAAGCCGAGCGCCACGCGCTGGAGGCTCGCCGCGATATGCCAGAACAGGCCCTTGTCGGTGCCGCCGTTGTCGAAGAACGGATCGACGATGATGTCCCAGGCGTCCGTCAGCACCCGCGAGGGCGCCGGCAGGCCGGCGGTGGGGGAGGAGCAGAGCAACTCCCACAGGAGCAGGAAGCCCGCCAGCACGACGAGCGGGGGCACGATGCGGGCGGCGACGCCGCGCAGGGGGGCCAGGGTGACGAGCGGGCCGCGGGCCTTGGCGGCGGCGCGCGCGCGGGTTGCGGTGAGGGTTGCTCCGGTGGCCATCACGCGACCTTCTTGATGCCGAGGCTGGCGAGGTAGGCGGCAGGGTTCTCCGGATCGAAGACCTTGCCGTCGAACAGCGTCTCGACGCCGCGCGAGGTGGAGGTCGGGATCGCCGACACGCCGAGCGCCTTGGCGGCCTCGCGCCAGAGATCCTCGCGGTTGACCTTGCCGATCAGCGCCTTGGTGTCGGTGGCCGCGTCGAACTTGCCCCAGCGGATGTCCTCGGTGAGGAACCAGAGGTCGTGCGACTGGTACGGGTAGGAGGCGTTGTCGGCCCAGAACTTCATGGTGAAGGGGCTGTTCTCGACGATGCGGCCGGTGCCGTAATCGAACTTGCCCTTCATCCGGTCGACGACGTCGGCCACCGGCACGTTGATCCACTGGCGCTTGGCCACGATCGCCGCCATCTCGTCGCGGTTCTCGGGCTTGTCGCACCAAGCCTGCGCCTCCATCACCGCCATCAGCAGGGCCTTGGCGGCGTTCGGGTACTTGTCGACCCAGGCCGCGCGCATGGCGAAGGCCTTTTCCGGGTGGTCCTTCCAGAGTTCGCCGGTGGTGAGCGCGGTGTAGCCGATGCCCTGGTGGATGAGTTGCTCGTTCCACGGCTCGCAGACGCAGAAGCAGTCCATCGTGCCGACCTTCATGTTCGCCACCATCTGGGCGGGCGGCACGACGATGGTCTCGATGTCCTTGTCCGGATCGATGCCGCCGGCGGCGAGCCAGTAGCGGATCCAGAGGTCGTGGGTGCCGCCGGGGAAGGTCATGGCCGCCTTCACCGCCTTGCCCGACGCCTTCTTGGCCTCCAGCACGGCTTTGAACGGCTTGGTGTCGAGGCCGATCTTGTGGTCGATGTGTTCCTTGGCGATCGAGATGCACTGACCGTTCAGGTTGAGCCGGGCCATGATGTACATCGGCACCGGCACGTTGTTCTGCGTCACCCGTCCGGCGGAGATCAGGTAGGGCATCGGCGTGAGGATGTGGGCGCCGTCGATGCCGTTGCCCTCGGAGCCGAGCACGAGGTTGTCGCGGGTGGTGCCCCAGGAGGCCTGCTTCAGCACCTCGGTGTCCGGCATGCCGTACTTGGCGAAGATGCCCTTCTCCTTGGCGACGAAGAGCGGCGCCGCGTCGGTGAGCGCGATGAAGCCGAGCTTGGCCCCCTTCACCTCGGGCCCCGCGCCCTGCGCGAAGGCACCGGCCGGCAAGGCGGCGCGGGCGGCACCCGCCAGGGCGAGGGCAGCCGCCGCTCCCTTGAGGACGCCGCGACGGGTCGTGTTGCCGTGATCGATGCTCATCCGCTCTCCGCTCCGGTGCGCTGTCTGCACATGAAAAAAGCCGCCGTCCGGGGATCGCCTGCGCGATCGACATTCGTCGCGTGCGGGCAGTCCGGATCAGCGGCCTTGCTGACGTCTTGGGATCCGTCATCGTTGGCGGGCCCGTGCGGGTGGCGTTGCAGGAGCCGTGCCAAGTGCGCGGGCCGGGCTCATCGCGGCCGCGTTGATCCCGTCTGGATCTGCCCCGCGCCGTCATCGCGAGCGTCGGCGAAGCGATCCCGGGTGCGACCACTCCGGAGATGTCCTGCGCTGGATTGTTTCGGCTCCGCCTCGCAATGACGGCGCGGCACTCCACGGAAAACGGGTGCGTCGAGCCGCTCGCCGTACGGCCGGCGCTCAGGAGCGCGGCAGGCGCGTGCGCTGCACAAAAATGAGGCTGATGGCGCCGCAGCGCGCAAGCCGAACCGTCCTACGGATGGGACCGGCCTCGGCTCATGATGCGACGTCGCCTCGGCGTCGCAACACGGGTGGATTCCGGGTTCCGCTCCGCGGCCCCGGAACGACGGTGGATGGCCGTCGGGAGCTGCGGACGTTGCCCCCGAGTCCGAAGCGGCAGCGCTCAGCCGCCGATCGCCGCCGCGAACAGGTCCGGCCGGTAGAGCGCGGCCGCCCGGTCCGCCGCGTCGCCGCCGG
>NZ_BPRD01000642.1 GCF_022179745.1 Methylorubrum podarium | reverse complement strand
CCCATCGCGATGCCGACGTCGGCCTGGGCCAGCGCCGGTGCGTCGTTGACGCCGTCGCCGATCATCACGACGACGTGCCCGCGGCTCTGGTACTCCTTGACGACCGCGATCTTCTCCTCCGGCAACAGGTCGGCGCGGTAACCCAGGCCGAGCGGTCCGGCGAGCGCAGCGGCGGTGCGAGCGTTGTCGCCCGTCACCAGCTCGAAATGCCGGATGCCGAGCGCCCGCAGCGCGGCGAGGGCGGCCGGCACCGCGGGCCGCTCGGTGTCCGTCGCCGCCAGAACCCCGACAGGGCTGCCATCGCAGGCCACGACCACGAGCGTCTTGCCCGCCGCTTCCAGATCGGCCATCCGCGGCGGTATGTTAAATCCTTCCGGCAGCAGGCGTCTGCCGCCCACGGTGACCGTCGCGCCCGCGATACGCGCCCGCACGCCGTGGCCGGGCATGGCCTCGAAGTGCTCGGGCTCAGCCGGACAGAGCTGGCGTTCGGCCGCCGCCGCTCGCACCGCCTCGGCCAGGGGATGTTCGGAGTAGCGTTCCGCGCCCGCCGCCATCCTCAGCAACCGCTCCTCGCCCGGAGCGCCCGATCCATCGAACGGCACGACGTCCGTGATCCGAGGCCGGCCGAACGTCAGCGTGCCGGTCTTGTCGAGCAGCACCACGTCGGCCCTGGCGAGAGCCTCCAGGTAGCGCCCACCCTTGATCAGGAGACCGCGCCGGGCGGCGCTGCCGATCGACGCGATCATGGCGACGGGCGTGGCCAGCGCGAACGAACAGGAGCAGGCCACCATCAGCACCGCCGCGGTCGCGAGCGCGTTTCCACTCACGAAGAAGGTGGCGGTCGCGACGGCGATGACGACGGGCAAGTACCAGGTCGCGAACGTGTCCGCGATGCGCTGCACGTCGGCGCGGTGTCGGTCGGCCTCCTCGACCATCTTGATGACCCGGCCGAAGGTCGTGTCGACGCCGATGGCGGTCGCTCGGACACGCAGGGCGCCGAGTTGAGCGAAGCTCGCCGCGAAGACGCGCGCGCCGGGGCCCGCTTCGACCGGCATCGACTCGCCGGTGATCGAGGCCTGGTTCACGGTGGCCTGTCCGGCGATGACCTCGCCGTCGACGGGAACCTTCTCGCCCGGGCGCACGACCACGGTCTCGCCGATCCGCACCTCGGCGACCGGCACTTCGATCTCGGACCCGTGGCGCTCGACCCGGGCTTTTTCGGGAGCGAGGCTGGTCAACTCCCTGACGGCGCGGCGTGCGCGCTCGGCGGTGAAATGCTCGACGTAATCGGCGAGCCGCATGAAGAACACGACGATGATCGCGGCCGGCCAAGCGCCCGTGAGCACGGCGGCGCCGAGGCCGACCGTCATGAGGGTGTGCGAGGTCACCCGCCGCCTGAACGCGGCGCGCAGGACGGAACGGAAGATCGGGTAGCCGCCGAGGAGGACCGCCGCGAGCCAGAGCGGCCATGCGACAAACCCGGACAGCCGGTCCAGGAGACCGGACCATTCGGCGAAGACCACGAACCCGACGACAGCCCCCAGGGTCGCGCCGAAGGCGGCGAGCAGACCGGCCGAGAAGCTGGCCATCGTGTTCTGCAGCGCAGGGTCGCGCGCGGCCGAAACGGCGCCGCAGCCGTCGCCGCACCCGCATGCCGGGGCGTCGGCGGCGTCGTGGCCCGGTCGTTCGCTCAGCATGGCTCGGCCTCCGCGCGCGGGGCCGGTATCGGGGCGACACCCCGTGCGGTGCCGGCCGGCCCTGCTTCCGGCAAGCGCAGCGCGACCGCGCCGCCCGGGTCGCGCAGGTCCCGCGGCCGGGCGCTCGGATCCGGTGTCGCCGTGCGGTGCGTCACACCCGCGTGTTTCTGGGCGCCGATGCGGCGGGCAGGGGTATTCGGGGCCATTCACGAAACCGTGCGGAGGGGTGGGGACGAGCGCCCGGACGGGTTCGCCCCCTCAGGAACCGAG
>NZ_BPRD01000641.1 GCF_022179745.1 Methylorubrum podarium | reverse complement strand
CGGGGTGATCGCCCGCGCCACCAGGTGCAGCGCTTCGAGATCGGGCATCACGCCCTCCTCACCGAAGGCCCGCCACGCGCCCTCCGGCGCGGTTTCCGGCGGGCCGTAATCGCGGGTGCCGATGAGGAGCCCGGTCTCCTCGTAGGTCTCGCGGATCGCGGCGAGGGCGAGCGAGCGGCCGAGATGATGCGGCGCGCGGGGCAACTTGGCGCGCAGCGCGTCCTCGGCCCGCTGCGACAGCGCACCGGCCACCGGCATCTGCCGGTCGGACGGCTCGATGCGGCCGCCGGGAAAGACGAACTTGCCGGCCATGAAGGCGAGCCCGCCGTGGCGGCGGCCCATCAGCAGCTTCAGCCGCTTCCGCGAGGTGTCGAGGACGATCAGCGTCGCGGCATCGCGGGGACGCAACGAGGCCGGGCGGGGCGGGGCGGCAGGCGGGTCAGGCCGATCCGAGTTCGGGAGCGTCGCCTGCTCTGGTTCCTGCGTCACCGCCGCGTCTCTCCCCCGTGCCGGTCCCGCCGCGGGCGGGGGGCGCCTTGCCGAAGCCGTGCATGCCGAACGTGTATTGCAGGCCGATCACCGCGCCCTTGACCGGCTGCAGCAGCCCGAGCGCCAGGACGAGCGTGAGCAGGGGCCATACGGTCAGCGAGATCCAGAGCGGCACGTCGTAGCCCATCTCGATCTCGAGCACGAGATAGCCGACGATGTGGCCCACGAGGAAGATCACGAGATAGGGCGGCAGGTCGTCGGCCCGGTGCCCCTCCATCTCCAGGCCGCAGGCCTCGCAGGCGGGCCGCACTTTGAGGAAGCGGCCGAACACGTGCCCCTCCCCGCAATGCGGGCAGCGGTTGAGGAAGCCGCGGGCCATGGCCGGGACCAGCCGCGTCCGATCCTGGGGAGCCGGGGCCGGAGGGGAAGCGTAGGTTTCCATGGCCCGACTCTAGCCCCTTCCGCTCAGCGGCGCGAGCCGCGATGGCGCCGCGCGGGGTCTCCCTCGGGCGACGCCGCCTTGCCGGATTGCGCCTTTCCCGGATGCGCCTTGCCGGGAAGTGCCTTGCCGGGAAGTGCCTTGCCCTTCGCCTTCGCGCCGGCTTTGGCCTTGCCCGGCTTCGCCCTGAATCCGTCCCGCTTGCCGCCGCCTCCCTTGGCACCCGAGCGGCTGCGCCCTTCCGAGAGGATCTCGAAGCGCAAGGCGCCGGCCACGGCCGCCGCCTCCACGAGGCGGACCTCGACCGTATCGCCGAGGCGGTAGGTCTCGCCGCTGCGGTCGCCGACCAGCGCGTGCAGGGCCTCGTCGTGGCGGTAATATTCGTGGCCGATGGTGGAGACGGGCACGAAGCCGTCGGCGCCGGTCTCGTCGAGCTTCACGAACAGCCCGGAGCGCGTCACCCCGGAGATCCGTCCCGAGAAGGTCGCGCCGACCCGGTCGGCGAGGTAGCCCGCGATCAGGCGGTCGATGGTCTCGCGCTCGGCCGCCATCGCCCGGCGCTCGGCCGCCGAGATCTGCTCGGAGACCGCGTCGAGCATGCCCGGCGTGGTGTCGCCGGGCAGGCCGTCCTTGCCCAATCCGCAGGCACGCACCAGGGCGCGGTGGACGATGAGGTCCGCGTAGCGGCGGATGGGCGAGGTGAAGTGCGCGTAGCGGCGCAGATTCAGGCCGAAATGGCCCAGATTCTGTGCAGCGTAGACCGCCTGTGCCTGCGAGCGCAGCACCACCTCGTTGATGAACGGCGCGTGCTCGGTCTCGGACACCTGGGCGAGGATGCGGTTGAACAGGTCGGGCCGCAGGGCTCCGGCCTTGGTCATCTTGATGCCGACCGAGGCGAGCACCTCGGAAAGCGCGCGCATCTTCTCGAGCGCCGGCTCGTCGTGGACCCGGTAGATCAGCGGCGAGTTCGCCTTCTCCAGGGTCTCGGCCGCCGCGACGTTGGCCTGGATCATAAACTCCTCGATCAGCCGGTGCGCCTCCAGCCGCTCCGGCACGATCACCCGGTCCACGCCGCCTTCCGCGTTGAGCAGCACCTTGCGCTCCGGCAGGTCGAGGGCGAGCGGGCCGCGGGCATCGCGCGCCCGCTTCATCGCCGCGTAGGCCGCGTAGAGCGGGCGCAGGGCCGTCTCCAGCACCGGGCCCGACTTCTCGTCCGGCCGCCCGTCGATGGCGGCCTGCGCCTGGGCGTAGGCGAGCTTGGCGTGCGAGCGCATCAGGATGCGGTGGAAGCTGTGGCTCCGCTTCACCCCGTCGGCGCCGATCACCATGCGGACGGCGAGCGCGGGGCGGTCCTCGCCCTCGCGCAGCGAACAGAGATCGTTCGAGATCCGCTCGGGCAGCATCGGCACCACCCGGTCGGGGAAGTAGACCGAATTGCCCCGCAGCAGCGCCTCGCGGTCGAGGGCCGAACCGGGACGGATATAGGCCGCCACGTCGGCGATCGCGACGGTGACGAGGAAGCCGCCCGCGTTGGCGGGATCGGGATCGGCCTCCGCCATCACCGCGTCGTCGTGGTCCTTGGCGTCGGGCGGATCGATGGTGACGAGCGGCGCCTCCCGCCAATCCTCGCGGCCGCGCTTGGTCGCGCGCTTGGCCGCATCCGCCTCCGCCAGCACCGCGGGCGGGAAGACGTGGGGGATGTTGTGGATGTGCAGGGCGATCAGGCTCACAGCCTTCTCGGAGCCGAGCGTGCCGAGGCGCTCGGTCACGCGCCCGCGGGGCAGGCCGAAGCGGGTCTCGCGCTCCACCGCGACGCTGACGAGATCGCCGTCGCGGGCGTCACCCTCCTCGCCCGGCGGGATCGCGATCTCCTTGCCTTGCGATTTCTTCTCCACGGGCAGCAGGCGCCCGCCGTCGCGGCCGGCGCGGTAGATGCCGATCACCTCCGCGCGGTTCTTGCCGATCACCTTGATGACGCGGCCGGTGTAACGGCCGGGCGCCTCGAGGTCCGGCGCGACGCGGATCAGCGCCCGGTCGCCGAGGCCGGGGGCCGGGCGGTTGCCCTTGCGGCCGGCGCGCGGCACCTCGACGGCGATCTTCGGCGCCTCGCCCTCCCCGTCCCACTGCGCCGGGCGGGCGATCAGGTCGCCGTCGCGGTCGCGGGAGACGATGTCGGCCAGCACGACGGGCGGCAGGCTGCCGCCCTTGCGGAAGCCGCCGCGGTCGCGGTCGAGGGCGCCCTCGGCCTCGATCTCCTTCAGGATCGCCTTGAGGCCGATCTTGTCGGCGCCCGACAGGCCGAAGGCCTTTGCGATTTCGCGCTTGCCGACCTTTCCTGGGGCGTCGGCGACGAAGGCGAGGATCTGCTCGCGGGAGGGAAGCGCGGGGATCCCCGCGTTCGGATTGATGCGTCTGGCCAAGGAGGAAGGCTCGCCGCGCCGGCCCGGGAGGGTCCGACGCGCTGGAATTTCGGTGATCGGTGAGACCGTTGACGATCCCGGCGCAGGTCCAAGATGGGCGCTCGGGCGCCCCGCGACAACGCCGCGGGGGCCGCCGTGAACAGGTTCGGCCCCGCTCGTCAGCCGGTGGAGGCCGATTTGCGGATCGTCTCCACGGCGCGATCCACGTCGAAATCGGCGTTCGTCAGCTCTTCGAGGGCGAAGGGCGCGCTCCGCGGCAGGGTCAGGTTGACCCGCCCCTCCTCCGGCTGAAGCTCGGGCGCCTCGGCGGCTTGGACCGCCAGGGTCCAGGCGCCGTCGATCCGCACCGCGTCCGCCCGCGGCGGGTCGGCGGCAAGTGCGGCGAGTTTTTCCGCGGCCGCCTGCCGGAAGGCGAGGCTCCTGCCGTCGTCAGAGATCAGCGCCGCCTTGATCAGGTCGGCCAGCGCATCCCTGACCCTGTCCACGCTCGCGTTCATTCGCCCTCCCGGATCTGCCTTTCGACGAGAGCAAGCGCGATGCCGCGCGCCGGGTTCAGTACGGCGTGCCGCCCGCGCGCTTCGCCTTAAGCGCCTCGGCATACCAAGTCAGCTCGTCGAGGAACTTCTTGGCGGCCCGGCCGAGCCAGTCCTCGGCCGGCTCGCCGGCTTCGCTCAGCGCCTTCTGGATGCGCGGGATCGGCAGCAGCGAGGGGATGCTCGGGGCGCCGAGTTCGGCCAGCATCGCCCGCAGCTGCATCGCCGCGCGCACGCCGCCGTACTGCCCGGCCGAGTAGCAGCAGATGGCCGAGGGCCGCCAGAAGTACTCCTCGAGGAAGTGGTCGAGGGTGTTCGACAGGGCCGGCGGGATCGAGTGGTTGTACTCGGCCGAGACGACCACGAAGGCGTCGGCGCCGCGGAACAGGGCCGCCAGCCGCTCCAGCGGCTCGGGCGCCTCGCCCTTGGGATACTCCTTGTACATCCGGTCGAGGAGCGGGAGCTGCAGCTCGGCCGGATCGACCAGCGGCGCGGCGTGGCCGCGGGCTTCGAGCTGCGCCACGAGGAAGCGGGCGGCGCGGATCCCCTGGCGCTCGCTGCGCACGGTGCCGAGGATCACGGGGATGGTCAGGGTCATGGGCGAGGCTCCCGGTCAGGACGGCGCATCCTCGTCCCACCCTGGCGGCCGGCGTCAAGCATGCACAGCCGGCTTTCGCCCACACGGACAAAAAAGGCACCGGGGCCTGGCGAGGCTCCGGTGCCGAAAGCGGGACGCTGGGCCGGCGACGGCTTACAGCGAGTAGTACTGCACGAACTCGATCGGGTGCGGGGTCATCTCGTAGCGCAGCACCTCGGTCATCTTCAGCTCGATGAACGAGTCGATCTGGTCGTCCGAGAACACGCCGCCGGCCTTGAGGAAGGCGCGGTCCTTGTCCAGGTTCTGCAGCGCCTCACGGAGCGAGCCGCAGACGGTCGGGATCTTCTTCAGCTCGCGCGGCGGCAGGTCGTAGAGATCCTTGTCCATCGCCGGACCGGGATCGATCTTGTTGATGATGCCGTCGAGGCCGGCCATCAGCAGCGCCGAGAAGGCGAGGTAGGGGTTGGCCATCGGATCGGGGAAGCGGACCTCGACGCGCTTGGCCTTCGGGTTCGTCGTCCACGGAATCCGGCAGGAGGCCGAGCGGTTGCGGGCCGAGTAGGCCAGCAGCACCGGCGCCTCGTAGCCCGGCACCAGACGCTTGTAGGAGTTGGTCGACGGGTTGGTGAAGGCGTTGAGCGCCTTGGCGTGCTTGATGATGCCGCCGATGTACCACAGGCATTCCTGGGAGAGGTCGGCGTACTTGTCGCCGGCGAACAGCGGCTTGCCGCCCTTCCAGATCGACTGGTGCACGTGCATGCCGGAGCCGTTGTCGCCGTAGACGGGCTTGGGCATGAAGGTGGCGGACTTGCCGTAGCTCTGCGCCACGTTGTGGATGCAGTACTTGTAGATCTGCATGTGGTCGGCGAGCGTGGTGAGCTTGTCGAACTTCATGCCGAGCTCGTGCTGGGCCGAGGCCACCTCGTGGTGGTGCTTCTCGACCTTCACGCCCATCGACTGCATCGCGGCCAGCATCTCGCCGCGCATGTCCTGGGCCGAGTCCTGCGGCGGCACGGGGAAGTAGCCGCCCTTGGTCTGCACCCGGTGGCCGAGATTGCCGCCCTCGTAATCGGTGAAGCCGTTGGTCGGAAGCTCAGTGGAATCGAGCTGAAAACCCGTGTGGTAGGGGTCGGCGCCGAACTTCACGTCGTCGAACACGAAGAACTCGGCCTCGGGGCCGACGAAGATGTCGTCACCGATGCCGGTGGAGCGCAGATACGCCTCGGCGAGCTTGGCGGTCGAGCGCGGATCGCGGGAATAGGGCTCGCCGGTCGAGGGCTCCAGCACGTCGCAGACGATCGACATGGTGGAGGCGGAGAAGAACGGGTCCATGCAGGCGGTCGCCGGATCCGGCATCAGCAGCATGTCGGACTCGTTGATCGCCTTCCA
>NZ_BPRD01000640.1 GCF_022179745.1 Methylorubrum podarium | reverse complement strand
GGCACGCCGCTCCTCGACGATCTGCCGGACCTCGCCGATCTTGCCGAGGCGGGGCTCGCCCGCCTCGACGCGGACCGCCTCGCCCTGACCGAGGCGGGCCTGGAGCGTTCCGACGCGATCGGCCCCTGGCTCCAGACGGCGGGCGTGCGCGAGCGAATGCGCACCTACGCGCTGCGCTGACGATGGTGCCCGCCCCTCTCGACATCCTCTACCGGGGGCCGCTCGCGAGCTGCAATTACGCCTGCCCGTACTGTCCCTTCGCCAAGCGCCGGGACAGCCGCGAGACCCTACGGCGCGACGCGGCGCAGCTCGCCCGCTTCGTGGACTGGGCCGAAGGCCAGACACGGCGCAGTCTGGGCATCCTGTTCACGCCCTGGGGCGAGGCGCTGATCCGGCCGGCCTACCGGGCGGCGATGGCGCGGCTCAGCCGGATGCCGCATGTCCGCCGCGTCGCCGCGCAGACCAACCTGTCCTGGCCGATTACGTGGCTCGACGCGTGCGACCCCCTCCGCGTCGCCTTCTGGTGCACCTTCCATCCCGGCGAGACGCCGCTCGACCGCTTTCTCGCCCGCTGCGCCGAACTCGACGCCCGCGGCATCAGCTACAGCGTCGGGATCGTGGGCAAGCGGGAGCATCTTCCGGCGCTCGCCGCCCTCCGCCGCGCCCTGCCGCCCGCGATCTACCTCTGGGTGAACGCCTACCGGGACGAGGGGCCGAACTATTACCGGCCGGACGACCTCGCCGCCCTGCGCGCCGTCGATCCGCTGTTCGACATCAACCGCACGGGGATCCGCAGCCGCGGCCGGGCCTGCGCCACGGGGGAGAGCGTGGTGAGCGTCGACGGCGACGGCGAGGTCCGCCGCTGCCACGTCGTCGCGGCACGGATCGGCAATCTCTACGACCCGGATTTCGACGCCGCCCTCACGCCGCGACCCTGCCCGCTCGCCCAGTGCCGCTGCCATATCGGCTACGCCCACATGCCGCATCTCGGCTTCCGCGAGATGTTCGGCGCGGGGCTTCTGGAGCGGGCGCTGCCGCCGGCCCGCCACGATGCGGTGCCCATCGTCGAGCGCGTTCGGTAGGCGCGCTTCCCTGACGGTTTCAAGGCTGATGGGTTCGATCCAGACCCCACCACCGCCACCCCGGGGCAAGCGTCACTCCCCATACGAAGGGCTCCCGGTTCCTGTGTCGCTCCCCGTGGGGCGACACAGGAACCGGGA
>NZ_BPRD01000639.1 GCF_022179745.1 Methylorubrum podarium | reverse complement strand
GCGGCTCGCCGAGCGCGCGGGGGCCGCCAACGGCACGACGATCCGCCACCTCGACACGATCGGCGGCCACGACGCCGTCAGCCTCTCCGCCGTCTGCCCCTCGGTGGTGCTGGCGGTGCCCTGCCGCGGCGGCGTGATGCATCACCCGACCGAGTTCGCGAGCCCGGAGGATCAGGCCTTCGGCACCCAGGTGCTGGCCGACATGCTGATGATCCTGGCGGTCGAGGGCATGGCCGCGATCGAGACCGCGGGAGGGGACCGGTGAAGGCGCCGGGCGCCCCCGCGGACGCGTCGGAGCGGCTGGCCGAGGCCGCCCTGGCGCAGGCCTTTTCCGCCCGGCCGGAGCTGCGGGGGACGGCGCCGCATTACGCCGTCGCGGTGCCCGGCCTCGCCTCGCCCTCCTATCACGGGGTCGAATCCGCGACCTATCGCGTGGCCGTCTCCGCGAGCGCCGAACCGACCCTGTTCCTCAAGGTCTCCGAGCCCTGCGCCGCCGCGCTCCTCGACCCCGCCGCCGCCTTCCGCGCGGCCGAAGGCATCGCCGCCCTCGGCCTCGCGCCGGAGCCGCTGCACCTCGCGGAGGAGGAGGGCGCGATCCTGTTCCGGTGTCTCGGCCCGGACTGGCGCCCGGCCACTCTCGATACGCTGCAGCGGCCGGACGCCATGGCGACCGTGATCGACGCCTTCCGCCGCATCGGCGCGGGCGACGCCTTCGGGCGCCCCTGGAGCGTGTTCGCGGCGATCCGTGAGCTGCGCGCCCTGCTCGGGCCGGACGCCGACAGCCTGCCGCCCGACGCGTGGTTCCTGTTCGACTGGGCGGAGGCGATCGAGGCGGCGCTGACGGCCGCCGGCACCGATAGCCGCCCGGCGCATGCCGACCCGCACGCCTCGAACCTGCTGTTCGGCCCCGACGGCACCCTGCGGCTCGTCGATTTCGACATGGCCTGCGACACCGACCCCCATTACCAGCTCGGCGCCTTCCTCAACGAGGCCTGCCCCTTCGAGACGGCGATGATGGCCGGCATCGAGATGGCGGAAGGCGCGTTCCGGGCGGACGCGTTCAACCGCGCCCGCGCCTACGCCGCCGCCGACGACCTGCACTGGGGCTTGCGGGCGCTCGCGATGGACCGGCTCTCGCCGCGCCGCGCGCTCGAATTCCGCAAATACGCCGCGTGGCGCTTCCTGCGCTGCCGGATGCGCGTCGGCCGGCCGGGCTTCGAGGAAACCCTGAGGTCGCTGTGAGGAGGTCGCCATGATCGCTCTGGGTCACGCCGCCACGGAGGCCGAGCACGCCTTCGAGGCGGCCCTGCGCGCCGTCCCGCGCTGGCAGGGGCGGCCGACGCGCTACCGGCCGGTGCTCGGCGGGATCAGCAACGTCAACTGGCGCGTCGAGATCGAGGGCGAGCCGCATCCCTACTTCGTCAAGATGCCCGGCCGCGGCACCGAGATGTTCATCGACCGCGCCGCCGCCCGCGCCGCCAGCCGGCAGGCGGAGGTGATCGGCCTGGGCCCCCGCACCTTCGACGACCTCGACGCGCAGGGCATCGAGATCGCCGAGTTCGTGGACGGGCGCCGCCCCTCGACCAACCGCGACTTCGCCGACCCGGCCGTGCGGGCGGAGGCCGTGCGCGTCTACCGCCGCTTCCACGCGGCGCCGCTCCTGCCGCTGACCAAGACCGTGTTCGACATGATCGACGAGCACGATGCCCAGGCGGCCGAACTCGGCGCCCTCCTGCCCCCGGACCAAGCCTGGCTCACCCGCCAGACCCGGCTCGCGCGGGCGGCGCTGGAAGCCTCGGGCCTCGACCTCGTGCCCTGCTTCAACGATCCGATGCCGGGCAACTTCCTCATCGGCGAGGACGGCTCGATCCTCCTGATCGACTTCGAATACGCCTCGAACAACGACCGGCTCTACGACATCGCGATCTGGAGCGGGGAGATGTTCTTTTCCGAGAGCGTCGACCGCGCGCTGATCGAGCAGTATTTCGGCCGCTACGACGAAGCGTTGTTCGCGCGCCTGATGGTGCACAAGGCGCTCGCCGACGTGAAATGGTCGACCTGGGCCATGGTGCAGAACCGCATCTCCACCCTCGACTTCGATTTCTACAAGTACGGAATCTGGAAACACATGCGCGCCCGTTCGATCATGACCGACCCGCGCTGGCCGCTCTTCCTGAAGGCGCTGTGAGGATGGCCTCGTCCGCACTGCCGGCCCCGGAAGACATCCTCGCCTTCGCCGCCGATCTCGCCGACGCCGCCCGCCCGCTGGCGCTCGCCTACTTCCGCACGCCGCTCGACATCCTCTCCAAGGCCGACGAGAGCCCGGTGACGGTGGCCGACCGCACCATCGAGGCGCATCTGCGCGGCCTGATCGAGGCGCGGTTTCCCGATCACGGCATCTTCGGCGAGGAGATGGGCGTGAAGGCCGGCACGACGCCCGAGGGCGGCCCGGTCTGGGTGATCGACCCGATCGACGGCA
>NZ_BPRD01000638.1 GCF_022179745.1 Methylorubrum podarium | reverse complement strand
GCGCCCCCGCCGCCGCGGCGATGCGGCCTTGGCCGAACTCGAAGGCCGCATCCTCGACCGGCTCCTCGGCCGGGGCGCCTGATTTCCTTTCCGTAATTCTCGGAGCGTACCCCATGACCGCCCAGACCGACGGCAAGACCGACGTTCTCTGGTTCCTGCCCACCCACGGCGACGGCCGCTATCTCGGCGCCTCGGACGGCGCCCGCGACGTCTCGCTTCCTTATCTGCGCCAGATCGCGCAGGCCGCGGACGACCTCGGCTATTACGGCGTGCTGCTGCCGACCGGCCGATCCTGCGAGGATTCCTGGGTCGTCGCCTCGGCGCTGGCGCCCCTGACGCAGCGGCTGCGCTTCCTCGTCGCCGTGCGCCCCGGCCTGCAGGAGCCGGCGGTCGCCGCGCGCATGGCCGCCACCCTCGACCGGATCTCGGACGGGCGCCTGCTCATCAACGTCGTGACCGGGGGTGATCCGGTCGAGCTCAAGGGCGACGGCGTCTTCCTCGATCACGACGAGCGCTACGTCGTCACCGACGAGTTTTTGCATATCTGGCGCGGGCTGATGGCCGGCGAGACCGTGAATTTCGAGGGCCGCCACCTGCGCACCGAGAACGGCCGGGTGATCTTCCGCCCCGTCCAGGCGCCCTATCCGCCGCTCTATTTCGGCGGCTCCTCGCCCGCCGGGATCGAGGTCGCGGCCGAGCATTGCGAGGTCTACCTCACCTGGGGCGAGCCGCCCGCCGGTGTCGCCGAGAAGATTTCTCGCGCCCGCGAGGCGGCGGAGAAGAAAGGCAAGACCTTCTCCTACGGCATCCGCCTGCACGTGATCGTGCGCGAGACGGAAGGCGAGGCGTGGGATGCGGCCGACCGGCTGATCTCGAAGCTCGACGACGCCACCATCGCCCAGGCGCAGGCCACGCTGAAGCGCCAGGATTCCGTCGGCCAGAGCCGGATGATGGCGCTCCACGGCGGCGACCGGAATAAGCTCGTCGTCTCGCCCAACCTCTGGGCCGGCGTCGGCCTCGTGCGCGGCGGCGCGGGCACGGCCCTGGTCGGCTCGGCGGATCAGGTCGCCGACCGGATGAAGGAGTACATCGATCTCGGCATCGACCGCTTCAT
>NZ_BPRD01000637.1 GCF_022179745.1 Methylorubrum podarium | reverse complement strand
GCTCGACGCGCCGTTCGCCCAGTCCGGCACCGTCTCGGTGCCGAACCAGTCGGGTCAGATCTACCTCGTCACCAACTTCCAGGGGCAGTACCGCCTCGCCGTGCTCGGGCGGCCGACGATCCAGGGCGAGATGTTCGGCATCCTCACCACCCTGTTCTCCGGCCGCGGCACGCAACTCACCCCCGCCGCGACCCCGCTCGCCCTGGTGCCGGAGCGCGGAGGGCTGGCCGAGGGCGCGCAGTACGGGCGCATCAGCGCCGGCATGGCCTGCGAGCCGGCCTACCGCCAGATCCTCGCCCGGGTGCGCGAGGACGTGTTCGCGGTGTTTCCGGGCTGCGACGGCTGAGGCCCATTCTCAAGCCGTGCTCGACAGCTTCATCAGCACGAGGCCGCTGACGATCAGCACCGCCGCCAGGATGCGGGTGGCGTTCATCGCTTCGCCGAGGAAGGCGATGCCGACGATGAAGGCGCCGACGGCGCCGATGCCGGTCCAGATCGTGTAGGCGGTGCCGAGCGGCAGGCTGCGCATCGCCCAGGCGAGGCAGGCGAAGCTCATCGCCATGGTGACGAGGGTGATCACGCTCGGCCAGAGGCGCGAGAACCCCTCCGACTGCTTCATCGCGAAGGCCCAGACGACCTCGAGCAGACCGGCGACGACGAGAACGATCCAGGCCACGGCAACCTCATGTGGTTCATGAGCCGGGCCGTCCCGGACTTGGACCCCACCGCGAAAAGGCATGGTGGGGGAGGACGTGGCCTCGCGGGGTGCAGCTAAAGCGAAGGGCGGAAGAGTCACGTGTGGCACCGCACGAGTGTGACCTCGGCGCGCTACTCCAGCCGCACCACCACGCTGTCGCTGGCGCCCGCCGCATCCATCACCGAGATGCGCGCGAAACCCGCACCCTCCGGGCTCCACTCCGATTGCCGCCGCATCGCCTCGGCCACCGGCAGGCCGTCGACCATCCAGGTCAGGGGCGGCTGGCCGCCGAGCGCCTTGAGGGCGAGGCGGGCCTGCGCGCCCTCACTGATGCCGAGATCGACCCGGGCGCCGTCCGGCGGATAGGCGATCTTGAGCGGCACGCCGAGCGTCGCCGCGAAGGTCTTGGGCGCGTCCCGGCGGATGTGGCGCAGCGGCGGGGGCAGGGCCATGGTCGCGACGACGAGGGCGTCGCGGGGGCGGGGCAGCGCCTCCGGCTCGCCGCCGAACCGGGCGAAGGCGTCGAACAGGATCGGCGCGGCGTGGCTTCGCCCGACGAGGCCCGGCACCGAGGCGCCGTCCGGCCGGCCGATCCAGACGGCGATGGTCACGCGGGCGTCGAACCCCACCGCCCAGGCGTCGCGGTAGCCGTAGGAGGTGCCGGTCTTGAAGCTGATTCGGCCGGGCAGGGCGTTCTCCGGCGGCGGGGCGCCGCGCAGGATGTCGGCGACGTACCAGGCCGCGACCGGGTCGGCGACGCTGCGCTCCGGCTCAGGGTTCGCGGGCGGCCCGTCGAGGCGGCGGGCGAGCGCCGGCACGCCGCCGCCGCGGGCGAGCCCAGCGTAGAGCCGGGCGAGGTCGGTCAGCGTGATGCCGAGGCCCCCGAGCGCCACGGGCAGGCCCGGTGCGGTGTCGCGCGGCAGCAGGATCGCCGCGCCCGCCCCCCGCAGCCGGGCGACGAAGCGGGCGGCGCCGACCGCGTCGAGAAGATCGACCGCGGGCAGGTTCAGCGATTGCTGCAGCGCCACCCGCGCCGTGACCGTGCCGCGATACCCCATGTCGAAGTTTTCCGGCGCGTAGCTCGCGGCGAAGCGCGCCGGGCGGTCGTCGAGCAGCGTCTCGGGATGGGCGAGCCCGTTCTCGAAGGCCAGTGCGTAGATGAAGGGCTTCAAAGCCGAACCCGGCGAGCGCACGGCCTGGGTCGCATCGACCGCGCCGGCGCGGGCCGCATCGAGATAGCCGGCGCTGCCGACATGGGCGAGCACCGCGCCGGTGCGGTTGTCGATGGCGAGGATCGCGGCGGAGAGCGCCGGGCCGGCGGCGGCCGCGCGCTCGGCGGCCAGGGCCTCGAGGCTCGCCTGGAGCCGGGCGTCGAGCGTCAGGTGCTGCACCCGCGCTGACCCGTCGGCGGCGTGGGTCTGCTCGGCGGCATGCGCCGCGAGCATCGGGAACGGCTTCCGGAGCGTCGGCACCGGCTCGGCCTTGGCCGCGCGCGCCTCGTCGGCGGTCAGCACGCCGCGCTCGGCGGCGATGTCGAGCACCCGGTCGCGGGCCCGCTTCGCGTTGGCGGCGAAGCGGTCGGGGCGGCGCGCCTCCGGCGCCTGCGGCAGGGCGACGAGGAGCGCGCTCTCGGCGAACGACAGCCGCGCCGGCTCGCGGCCGAAATAGGCGAGGCTCGCCGCCCGCATCCCCTCGACCGGGCCGCCATAGGGGGCGAGCGCGAGGTAGAGGTCGAGCACGCCCGCCTTGCCGAGGCGACGCTCCAGCTCGACCGCGCGGACCATCTGCCGGAGTTTCGCGAGCAGCGAGCGCTCGGCCCGCGGCTCGACGAGGCGGGCCACCTGCATCGACAGGGTCGAGCCGCCCGACACGATTCTTCCGTGGGCGAGCCACTGCCACGCGGCGCGGAGCGTCGCCGCCGGATCGATACCGGGATGGCTGTCGAAGCGGCGGTCCTCGTAGGCCTTCAGCATGGCGAGGGCGCGCGGGTCGATCGCGTCCGCGGTGACGGGCAGCCGCCAGCGCCCGTCGGCGGTGGCGAAGGGGCGCAGCAGCTGGCCCTTCCGGTCGAGGATGACGGTGGAGCGGAGCGCGGCCTGGGTCAGGTCGAGGGGCGGGAGGGTGGCGGCGTAGCGCCAGAGGGCGCCCGCGAGCAGGAGCGCGACGGTGACGAATGCGGCGAAGAGAGCGCCGACAGGCTTCCCTCTCCCCTCTGCGGGAGAGGGTGGCCCCCGAAGGGGG
>NZ_BPRD01000636.1 GCF_022179745.1 Methylorubrum podarium | reverse complement strand
TCGTCTTCGCCCTGTCGGGCGGCTCGCTGACGCCGGCCCTGGCCGGGGCGGCGCTCGCCACCGCCCTGATCGCCCGGCGCCTCGACATCCCGGCCCTGCGCTGGTGCGTGGCCGGGCTCGCCGTCGTCGTCGCCGCGCGGCTCGCCTGGGATCCGGCCCTGATCGGCGACGACCTGTCGCGCACGCCGATTCTCAACGGGCTCGTGCTCGCCTACGGCCTGCCGGCCCTGTGCTTCGGCCTCGCCGCCCGGGTGATCCGTCGGCCGGACCGGCCGGCGGACATTCCGGAACAGGTGGCGCAGGCCCTGAGCCTGCTCCTCTCGGCCCTGTTCGTTGTCCTCGAAATCCGGCACGCGCTGCATGGCGGGCGCCTGTCCGAACCCGGCACGACCGTGCTGGAACAGGGGCTGACGACGCTGACCGCCCTCGGCTTCTCCCTGGTGCTGACGCGGGTCTCCGGCCCCTCGGCCTCGCCGGTGATCCGCTTCGGCGGCCTCGCCTTCGCCTGCCTCGCCCTGCTCCAGGGGGCGCTCGGCCTCGGGCTCGCCGCCAACCCCCTGCTCACCGACGAGCCGGTCGCGGGCGGGGTGATCCTCAACGACGCGGTGCTCGCCTACGCCCTGCCGGCGGCGGCGGCCTTCGCGCTGGCCCGGGCGGCCCGCGGCGTGCGGCCGGTCTGGTTCGTGCGCATGGCGGGCGGCCTGGGACTGGCGCTGAGCTTCCTCGCCCTGTGCCTCGCCGTGCGGCACGGCTTCCAGGGCGAGCGGCTCGGGCTCGACCGCGAGACGGGACAGGCCGAGTGGTACGCCTACTCCGCGGCGTGGCTCGGCCTCGGCCTCGCCGCCCTCGGCTACGGCATCCTGCGCGGCTCGGCGACCGCGCGGCTGGCCTCCGCGGTCCTGGTGGGGCTGGCCACGCTCAAGGTGTTCCTGCTCGACCTCGCCGGGCTGGAGGGGCCGCTGCGGGCGCTGTCCTTCCTCGGGCTCGGCGCCTGCCTGATCGGCATCGGCCTCGTCTACCAGCGCCTCGTCTTCGCCCCCGCGCCCCCGCTCGTGCCCCCGCCCGCCGCGCCGGAGGCGTGACACGGTCCCGTTCCGGCACGCGGCCCGTTTCCGGCATTGACCGTCGGCTAACCGGTCGCGGTCATTCTACGGGGGAGCCAGGTTGCGTATCGGCTCGGTCGTGCGAACGACGCCCCCCGCCGTCCCGGCTTGGACGGCGGGGACGCCCGCCCCGCGCCGCCCTCGAACGAGGCGGCCCCGGGCCCGCCGGAGCGGAGCGCCCGCGAGACCGGGGCTTGGGCGGCATCGAACCTTTTCACCGAATGGGATCGGCCGGTGCTCGATCGCCGATCGATGCGCCCGTCGCGCGGCGGGGCGTCGCGGACCGGAACAGGGCCGTGGTGCCGCCTCTTCCCTGGACGAACCGGCGCCCCCGCGCGGCCGCATCGCTCGAGCCGCGTCGGCCCGGGGGCGGATCGTCGTCGCGAGGGGCGCCGTGGACCCACCGCGAAGGATCCGTGCATGCCCCGACACCCGACCCGCCGCATACCGGCCGCCCTGCCCGCCGCTGCGGCCGGCCTTGCCGCGAGCCTTGCCCTGTGCCTCGCCCTGCCGGCCGCCGCCCAGGGGCAGGGGAAGCCGCTGCCGCCGCCCGCCAGCGAGGTGATGCCGCCGGTCGAGCTGACCGTCGAGATGCGCGACGGTCATCCCGTCTGCCAGCCGGCGGAGCTGCGCCTTCCGGCCGACACCAACGTGGCGCTCAACGTGGTGAGCCGGGCCGACCAGCCGGTGACGATCACCATGCCGGGCCAGTTCGAGAACGGCCGCGTGCTGCACGCCGACGGCGATCTCGCCCACGTGGCGAGCGAGAAGGGCTACACGGTCAAGCGGGAGGGCCGGGGGCAGCTGCGCCTGCGCACGCTCGCGGCCGGCGAGAAGCCCTTCGCCTGCACCGGCGCCAACAGCCGCAGCAACCCGTTCGAGGGCAAGGTCATCCTGACCCCGCCCGCGGGCTGAGGCCGCCGCCCGCAGGACCGAGCCGGCCCTGCGGGCGATAAGGCATGGCAGGTCCCCTCCCCCATCCGTTAAGGGAGGGGGCCATTCCCGGTCGCTGCGGCTCGGCGGCGGGCAGGGGATCGGACCAGTGGATGCGAGACAGAGGGCGCATGGCCAAGCCGGGGGACGACGACGAGCAGGCCATCGACCGCCTGACCCTGTACATGCTGAAAGAGACCTATTGCGCGGCCGCCGGCGCCCTGATGCGGATGAACCCGCTGGCCGCCGAGGCGCTGTTCCAGGCCTTCGAGCGGCAGATCGCCGACGCGCTCCAGCGCATGCACGTCCACCGCTCGGAAGGGCCGGATTCGACCGCCATCGCCATGGCGGTCGGCGACCGGATCGCCGACATCCTCGATCAGGCCCACCGCCGCCAGTTCGAGCCGGCCGGCGCGCCGGGTCCTGAGGATCGCAGCCTCAAGGCCGTGCGGGAATCGGGCCTCTCGAACGAGGCGGTGGAGATGCTGGCGGACCTCCAGCGCCGCTTCCCCGCGCCCTGACCGCAGCCGTCGCCGCCATGACGGCGACGCGGCGGCGGCGGCGACGGGGTTCTACTCCGCCGGCACCGCCCGCGGTGCCAGGGGGGCCGGCTCGTCCTCGAACGGGCGCTCGGGATGCATGGTGAAGGCGAGTCCCGCGCCGAGGAGCAGCAGGCCGATCGAGCCGGCGAACGGCAGGATCCAGTTGCCGGTGAGATCCACGATCAGGCCGAAGGTGAGCGGCGAGACGATCGCGGCGAAGGCCGAGCCGAAATTCATCAGCCCGCTCGCGGTGCCGGCATATTGCGGGGCGATGTCCATCGGCACCGACCAGATCG
>NZ_BPRD01000635.1 GCF_022179745.1 Methylorubrum podarium | reverse complement strand
GCGCCTCCGCCCCGGCGCCGCAGCCCAAGCTCCAGTTCGGCAAGCCCGTCGACAAGGCCGCCGAAAGGGCCGCGGAGAAGCGCGCCGCCGAAGCCGCCGCCAAGAACGCCGAGACCAAGGCCGCGGATGCCCGCCGCGAGGCCGAGCGGCAGGCTGCCGCCGCCAAGATCGCCGAAGCGAAGGCCGCCGAGGCCAAGGCCGCGGAGAAGGCGGCGCAGTCGAAGAAGCTCGCCGACGCCAAGGCCGCCGAGGCGAAGAAGGCCGCCGAGGCCGCCAAGCATCCGCGCCCGGGCCAGAAGGCCGGCGAGAAGGTCGCCAAGGCTGAGACGAAGGCCGATCCGAAGGACGCGGCCAAGGAAGCCGCGAAGGCGGAGGCCGCCCGCAAGGCCGAGGCCGAGGCCAAGCAGGCCAAGGCGGACGCCGCCAAGAAGCTCGCCGAGGCCCGCGCCGCCGAAGCGGCCGCCAAAGCCGCGGCCAAGGAGAGCAAGGAAGCGGCCAAGGAAGCAGCCAAGTCGCCCGCGAAGGAGACGGCGCCCGCCGCTCCGGTGAAGGTCGCCAGCGCCGACGCCTCGGCCCCGATCCCGGCCGCGGCCGCCCCGCAGGCGCCCGCCGAGTCGTTCCGCTGGCCGGCCAAGGGCCGCATCATCAACGGCTACGGCTCGGCCGGCAACGAGGGCATCAACATCGCCGTGCCCGAGGGCACCCCGGTCAAGGCGGCCGAGGACGGCACCGTGGCCTATGCCGGCTCCGACGTGAAGGGCTACGGCAAGCTGGTGCTGGTGCGGCACAACAACGGCTACGTCTCGGCCTACGCCCATAACGGCGAGCTCGACGTGCGCCCCGGCGAGAAGGTGAAGCGCGGCCAGACGATCGCCAAGTCCGGCGCCACCGGCAACGTCACCTCGCCCCAGCTCCACTTCGAGCTGCGCAAGGGCGCGACCCCGGTCGACCCGATGCCCCATCTCGGCGGCTGATCTCTTCCCATCGTCGCAGACGAAAAGGGGCGGCTCCTCGCGGAGCCGCCCCTTTTCGTTCAGCCCACCGCGTCCTCAGCTGGGTTCCCCTCTCCCCGCACG
>NZ_BPRD01000634.1 GCF_022179745.1 Methylorubrum podarium | reverse complement strand
TCCATAACAGCCTCTAGGAACGCCGCGGCCGAGGTGGCAACTTGCTCCTGCGCGAACAGCGGCCGCATACGCCCCATCACCTCACGCAGGGACGAGGCCCACAGTTCAAAGGTCGTCTCGATCGACGTCGTCGATGTCCATGATGCGCGAATCATGGTGCCCCAGAGAGTCAGAACCCAAGCTAAAACGCAACTGTAATGCTAACTTCGAACTCGGACCACCCCGTGGGAGCAAACCAATTTGAAGAAATCAATGAATTCAATTTTTATTATTTAAGACTAAACTCGCATCAAAACCGTATCTATTTCATAGCCATAATAAAATGTGGCTATTGACAGAACGATTTATTCATATAATTCTACTTGTGGGTGTATTTTTGTAGAAGAGTAATGTGCTCGTTACTGTTGCTTCTGCATAGGTGCCGACAATGAATGGTAGATTTCATCTATATATTGGCATGGTTTTTACAAGTACGTCACTGCCATTGATGGCTTATGGAAAAGAAATGAGCGCTCACAGATGGCCCAAACAACCCAATCCTCCATTGTTCTCTTATTCACCTACTATATTTTCGGGAGAACCGCCTTTCGAAATTGGCCAACGCTTTTATATCAAAAACTATGCCTTGTTTTTCAAGAAACTATAATACCTGTGTTACTATAATAGATTTCCAAAAAAAGTTGATTATTTGATTCAAAATGGACTTATCAAGCGGCTTAATAACGGCAGAATGCTTACCGCAACCGAGAGGATTACTAGCTTTTCTGGAAAGGTTCACGACGAAGAACTTGGAGATGGTTATATAATAATTTTTTCTAGATTCTAATTTCTTCACAACACGCCACGGATGAGTTGAAGCATGACTATTAACTACGTGGAAATTGAGTACAACGGCAATGTCTACAATCCTGACGGGACCATTGCCAGCTATCCCGATACAGGAGAGCTGATGGTTGGATACGAAGATATAGATCCGAAGACTGGCGCATTATTCTATCCGTTCGAGCAGACTTTCCCTCAGGTGGGAAGGGAGAGACAATGACCCTGCCTAGATACAACGCAATGGACGAGCGAAATGGAACTCGTAAGATTACTTGAGGTATTGTAGGTTTATTCTTGGACCGCATCGTTAATATTGATTGTTTTTGCTATTGTATTGAAGGAGAAAAACAAGCTTTTGTATATGTATTTCGCAATCATACCAGAACTGATCTTAATGTGTGCTTATATTATTTCGATTTATCTCCTACCAACTTTATCTGCATACGAAGTCAAAATGCAGTATACACTTACTAAGCTGATAATTATATTATCTCCGTCAGGGATATTTTCTACTTTATTACTTATCAAGATATTATTGAATAAGAGTTGGCTAAAAAGAAAAAATACCTCTCTGAAGTTACTTATCGCCGCAGTACTCATGCTTCATGTGATTTGGGGACAAATCTATCTACATCTACCTCAACTGCTGAACTCATAAGTAGAAGTCTTATAGCATCTGTTGACAGTTCTTTCAGATCCATCGATCCTGTTGTACTCGCTAAAATTGCAGCACTTTCAGGAAAAATCGATACCTACAGTAAATTGGTTGGTTTGTCGTCACTCGCAATCGCAGCTCCGGTCGCGCGTGAAAGTGATAGATTACTTCATAATCACGAAATTACAATTTTATGGGACTTGGCTAAGGTAGTGTTAAAGTCACTCGGATTTTATGACGCAAGCGGATTAACTAACACATAGCTCCTGTCACAATACGATGAAATCGTCAGAAAAGGACTTACAAGGGAGAACGCTGGTTATGCAGAAAACATCTTAAATTTTATGCTCGAAGACATTGGCCCCGGCAAAATCAGAGCTGCTCGCGCTGTAGATGATTTATACTACTATCTTAGTCAAATCGACAATGGAACCGATTTAAAAAATCTTAATAAGTACATTGATGATATCCGTGATGATTCGCCCTCTAACAATCTCCGTGGTTTGATTTCGGATCTGATCACAGAGAATCGGACAAATGC
>NZ_BPRD01000633.1 GCF_022179745.1 Methylorubrum podarium | reverse complement strand
CAGCGCCTCGACGGGCCGCTCGATGCCCTCGTCGGTGAGCTTGAAGGTGCCCCAATGGTGGCCGAGCGCCTGATCGGCGCCGAGCAACGTCAGGGCCTCGACCGCGTCGGCCGGGTTCATGTGCTGCGGCTGCATGAACCAGCGCGGCTCGTAGGCGCCGATCGGCAGGGTCGCGAGCCGCGGCGGGCCGAAGCGGGCGCGGATCTCGCGAAAGACCGCGCCGTCGCCGAGCCCTGAATCGCCGACATGGTAGTGCACCCCGCGCGGCGTGGTCAGCAGGAAGGCGCACCAGAGCGCCATGCGCCGGTCGTTGAGGCCGCGGGCCGACCAGTGGTTGGCGGGCGTCAGGTGGGCGGCGATGCCGGCGCCGAGATCGACGGACTCGCCCCAGTCGCGCGTCTCGACATGCATCGTCTCGTCGTAGCCGCGCAGGATCGCGTCGTTGCCGAGGGGCGCCACGATCAGGGGCTGATGATCCTGCCAGAGCCGGGCGACGGTCGGGCCGTCGAGATGGTCGTAGTGGTTGTGGGTGATCAGCACCGCGTCGATCGGCGGCAGGTCGGCATAGGCGATGCCCGGCGGATTGACCCGCTTCGGTCCGGCGAAGCGGAACGGGCTGGCACGCCGGGAGAAGACCGGATCGACCAGGATGTTGCGGCCCGCGACTTGGATCAGATAGCTCGCATGCCCGATCAGCACGACGCGGAACCCCTCGACCCGCGCCGGCGGCCTGTCCGCCGGGAAGGGGCTCGGGAAGCTGGCGGGCCACGCCTCGGACTTGCCGGTCCGGCGCCAGCGGGCGAGGTCGCCGAGCGACTTGTCCGGGGGCTGGTCCGCGGCGTGGAAGCGCAGGCCGTCGAAGTGGTCGCTCGCCGGCCCGCGGTAATAGGGGTTCTTGTTCCTCCGGTGCGCGGCGTAGCCGACACCGCCGAGGGTCATCACCGTGGCCGCGCTGGCGACCGTGAGCAGGCCACGCTTCTTCATACGGCCAAGATGGCCTGCCCGGCCCGCGGTTCAAGCGCGGCGCGGAGCCTCAGGAGCGCCAGCGCAGCTCCTGCCGGATCAGCGGATTCGCGAAGGGCCGGCCTTCGCGGGCCGCCTCCAGCGCCTCGCGCTTGAGGCGGAAATACCATTGCGAGGGCAGGTCGCCCTGGCCGAGCAGCACCATGGTCGGCTTGCGGTCGAGGCCGGCCTGGGCGTGCTGCAGAACCTGCTGATCCTGGGTCAGGAACTGGCGCATCAGGGGCCGGGCGATCGGCTTCAGCAGGTTGAGCGCCGGCATGCTCCAGTAGAGGGCGTTGGTCAGCATGGTGCGGTTGGCGCCCATCGGCGTGGCGTAGGTGTAGTTCGCCACCCGCTTCGTGCCCGCCTTGATCCGCTCGAGGCGCACGCCGGGGAGGCGGAACTCGATCTCGACCTCCGGCGCCCCGCCGAGCAGGCGGTAGACCGGCGAACTCGTCGTCGTGGCGTGGCTCGTCATGACGAAGCCGTGCGGCACCGGCTGGAAGGTCTTCACCTTCTCCCGCAGCTCCTTGGAGGGGCGGAACCACCACGTGTCGTGGACGAAGGCGACGTGGCCGGGATCGACCAGGCTCAGCGTCGTGAGATCGAACGAGGCCTCGACCTCGAGTTCGAGCACGAGGCATCCGGCCGGTTCGAAATCGAGGGACGGGACCGCCGGCACGGCGTCCGGGTCGGAGGGACCGAGATGCGGGTTGACCCAGAGGAAGCCCGCGCTCTCGACGATGGGGAAGCGCTGCACGGCGATGCGCGAGAAGTCCGAGGCGTCGTGCTCGGAGAGCGTCGGCACGTCGCGGCAGCGCCCATCGGTGCCGAAGCGCCAGCCGTGGAAGGGGCACATCAGCGTGTCGCCGTCGAACTTGCCCTTGGACAAGGCCATGCCGCGGTGGGGGCAGCGGTCGCGCAGCGCGAACAGGGCGCCGTCCTTACCGCGGCCGAGCACGACCTGCTCGCCGTTGAGCGCCACCGCCCGCATCTTGCCCCCCGCGATCGCCGCGGCGCGGCCGACGCAGTACCACGCGTTCGGCAGCGGCTCGCGCATGGCGCGCGGATCGAGGGCGTCGTCGGCGGAGACACGCGGGGCGGCGGCGGAGGACATCGTTTTCCGGGCTGACCGATGCGGACGGGTGCCCTCTTTAGGCTCCCGGCCGCCCGTCGGCCAGGGCCGCGCGCGGCGACGCATTGTGCATTGCGGCGAGACAACGCACCGGTTCGGCCGCCGGGGGTCTTTCGCCGGGCGGAATTCCTCCCTACCTTGGGCTCATCCGCAACGAACGAAAGGAGGTGATCCAGT
Source organism: Methylorubrum podarium (assembly GCF_022179745.1). Taxonomy (GTDB): domain Bacteria; phylum Pseudomonadota; class Alphaproteobacteria; order Rhizobiales; family Beijerinckiaceae; genus Methylobacterium; species Methylobacterium podarium. The sequence continues at coordinate 2,539 of NZ_BPRD01000633.1, read as the reverse complement.
GTCTCATTGTCATCAGCCGTCGCCGACGACCAAGGCCTGGACCGTTACCTCCGGCGTGTGCGCCTGACGCACCCGCAGGATCACGACAGGTTTCGTCGGACTGACCGGTTCGACAATGGAAGGGCCGCTCCATGGGGCGGCCCTTCGCATGTCCGGTGTCGTCCAGATCGGTTCAGCGCTGCTGCCCCTGGAACAGCGGCGCGGCGAGCGCCTCGCAGCGGGCGCGCCAGAGGTCGCGCTCGGTCCGCAGATCCTCCATCTTGCCGACTTCCTCGGCGATGTGGGCGCGCAGCTCGCGGATCTCCTGGGCCAGGATGATCTGAAGCTCGTCGCGGCGCTCGGCCTCCAGCCGGAGCCGGGCCTTCAGCATCATGTTCTCGGCCATGATCTCGGCCACGTCCTCGTCGGCGGCCTCGGCCGATTTCGCGGCGGCGGAGACGAGGCGGGGCGACCAGCCGTTGCCGCGGGCTTCCGCCTCGGGCTCGGCGGGGGCGGGCTCGGCCTCGCGACGTTCGACGGGCTGCGTCTCGGCCACCGTCGCGCGCATGGTGGCGAGCCAATCCCGCAGCGGCGCGGAGCTGATCGGAGACCGGAGGCCGGGCTCGGGAGATGGGGCCTGTCGCGCGGGTTCCGACATCGGGGAGTACCTCGGGCACCTCCAGCGGTGCGTCGTCGAGCATCAGATCCCAACATGCTTAACGAAGGGTAAAGCTTAACCGTCCGCTTACGTCCGTTCCGAGGACAGCCGCACATCGGCCCAGCACCATCTACTGCCTTCCGTCGCGTCCGGGATCGGCCCGGAAAGCGGCCGTGGGATTGACTTAAATCGGCACAGGGCCTATCCGCCCGGCTCCATTTCGACGTTCGAACGTCACGATGAGCCGCCGACCGGTCCGAGAGGCCGGAGGTCAACGTCCGACAGCGCGTCTGCGCCCTCGGGCGCCCTTGTCGTTGCCGGGCGTTCGCCGAAGCGTCAAACGAGCCCTGCCATGGCGCCCGCGAACGACACCCCCCTCCGCATCGAGGATGCGGTCAACGACCACTGCCCGTGGTCGGGCAAGCCGATCGTGCCCGAGGCGCTGACCCTCTACAACGGTGCGGTGGTCGGCTTCTGCGATGCGGCCTGCCGGGACAAGTTCGCCCGCGCGGTGGCGGCGTTCGAGGACGCGCTGCGCGCGCGCCGCGTCGCCAATGCCGGCCTCCACCAGTAAGGACCTCTGAACCCGCATGTTCGAAGGCCTTTCCGACCGCCTTTCCGGCATCCTCTCCGGGCTGACGCGCCGCGGCGCGCTGACGGAGGCCGACGTCACCGCCGCCATGCGCGAGGTGCGCCGGGCCCTGCTCGAAGCGGACGTGGCGCTGGAGGTGGTGCGCTCGTTCACCGACCGGGTGCGCGAGAAGGCGGTGGGCGCCGTCGTGCTCAAGTCGGTGACGCCCGGCCAGATGGTCGTGAAGATCGTCAACGACGAGCTCATCGCGATGCTCGGCACCGATGCCAGCGTCGTCGACCTGAACGCGCCCGCCCCGGTCGCCATCCTGATGGTCGGCCTCCAGGGCTCGGGCAAGACCACCACCACCGCCAAGATCGCCCGGCGCCTGTCGAGCCGCGAGAAGCGGCGCGTGCTGCTCGCCTCCCTCGACACCCGCCGCCCCGCGGCGATGGAGCAGCTCGCGGTCCTCGCCAAGCAGGTCGAGGTCGAGAGCCTGCCGATCGTCGCCGGCCAGTCGGCGGTACAGATCGCCAAGCGTGCCATGGAGGCCGCCCGCCTCGGCGGCTTCGACGTGGTCATGCTCGACACCGCCGGCCGCACCACGGTCGACGAGGGCCTGATGAACGAGGCCGCCGAGGTCAAGGCGGCGACGAAACCCCACGAAGTGCTGCTGGTGGCCGACGCGCTCACCGGCCAGGACGCGGTCACCACCGCCCGCGCCTTCGACGAGCGCCTCGGCGTCACCGGCATCGTGCTGACCCGCATGGACGGCGATTCCCGCGGCGGCGCGGCGCTCTCCATGCGCGCTGTGACGGGCAAGCCAATCAAGCTCGTCGGCGTCGGCGAGAAGGTCGACGCACTCGAGGAGTTCCACCCGCAGCGGGTGGCCAACCGCATCCTCGGCATGGGCGACATCGTCTCGCTCGTCGAGAAGGCGGCCGAGACCATCGACCACGAGCAGGCCCTGCGCACCGCCGAGAAGATGCGGAAGGGCAAGTTCGACCTCGAAGACCTGTCGATGCAGCTCGCCCAGATGGAGAAGATGGGCGGCATCGGCGGTCTGATGGGGATGCTGCCCGGCATGGGGCAGATGAAGAAGCAGGTCGAGGGCGCCAACCTCGACGAGAAGATGTTCAAGCGCCAGCGCGCGATCATCTCCTCGATGACGCCGGGGGAGCGCAAGAACCCCGACATCCTCAAGAACAGCCGCAAGAAGCGCATCGCGGCGGGTGCCGGCGTGAAGGTCGAGGAGATCAACAAGCTCCTCAAGATGCACCGGACCATGGCCGACATGATGAAGTCCATGAGTTCGGGCAAGCGCGGCGGCA
>NZ_BPRD01000632.1 GCF_022179745.1 Methylorubrum podarium | reverse complement strand
TCATCACGAACATCGCGTTGAGGCCGCGGTTCTCCTCGCCCACGAGCCAGCCCTTGGCGCCGTCGTAATTCATGACGCAGGTGGCGTTGCCGTGGATGCCCATCTTGTGCTCGAGCGAGCCGCAGGACACCGCGTTGCGTGCGCCCACCGTGCCGTCCTCGTTCACGAGGAACTTCGGCACCACGAAGAGCGAGATGCCCTTGGTGCCCGACGGCGCACCCTCGATCCGGGCGATGACGAGGTGGACGATGTTCTCCGACAGGTCGTGATCGCCCGCCGAGATGAAGATCTTGGTGCCGGTGAGGCTGTAGGAGCCGTCGCCGTTCGGCACCGCCTTGGTCTTGAGGAGCCCGAGATCCGTGCCGCAATGCGGCTCGGTCAGGTTCATGGTGCCGGTCCAGGCGCCCTCGACCATCTTGGGCAGGTAGGTGGCCTTCTGCTCCTGCGAGCCGTGGACCAGCAGCGCGGCGACCGCGCCCTGCGTCAGGCCGGGATACATGCTGAGCGCGAGGTTGGCGCCGGAGCCGAACTCCTGGATCGCCGTGTTGAGCACGTGCGGCAGGCCCTGGCCGCCGAATTCCTCCGGCACGGACAGCCCCATCCAGCCGCCGGCCGCGTAGGCGTCGTAGGCCGCCTTGAAGCCCTTCGGCGTGACGACGCTGCCGTCCTCGCGGCGGGTGCACCCCTCCTGATCGCCCGACAGGTTCAACGGCGACAGGACTTCCTCGGCGAGCTTGCCGCCCTCGTTCAGCACCGCCTCGACCACGTCCGGCGAGGCCTCGGAGAAGCCGGGCAGGTTGTCGTAGCGGTGGATCGCGAGGACGTCGTTGAGGAGGAAAAGGGTGTCCTCGACCGGGGCCCGGTAGCTCGGCATCGCGTCAGCCTCCCGCATCATTGTCGGTCGAGCCGAGCCCGCGCGGCCGGCTCCGATCCAAGATAGTTCACATGTAAACTATCCCCCGGCCGCTCCGCAAGGGCCGTCCGCGCTGGACCCCCTGCGGCGCACGGGCAACCACGGCCCCCGCAGGCGGGCCGGTCCCGGAAAAGCGCGGCGGTTCAATCGCTTTCTTAACCAGCCATTTACCAAGAACGGAAAAGGTCGCTCCTGTCCGATCCGCGATCTGCCGCATCACGCCCCAGCGCGAATCGGCACTCCGGTGGATACCGGAAGCCGCCGACTTCGGATCTCCGCGCGATGAAACAGACTGCCCCGATCAGCCTCGAAAGCTTCGACCCGGAGGTGCTCGCGGCTGCCCGCGAGGTCGCCCGGCGGGCGGGGGTGCCGCTGGAGAGCTGGATCGCCTCCGTCACCGCGCCCGACACGGCGAAACCGGGACCGCGGCGGCGGCGCGCGGACGCCTCGACGCCGGCCAAGGACGCAGCCAAGGACGCGGGCACGGATCAGGCGCGGCAGGCCGGGGGACGGCCGACGGACAAGATCGCCGCGCCCCGGAAGGAGGCGCCGCAGCACAAGCGCCGCGAGGCGGTTCCCGCCGCCCCGGCCTCCGAGGATTCCGGGACGGTGTCGCCCGCGGCCTCGCTCGAAGCGTCGATCGGCGCGATGATGCGGCGGCTCGACGCCCTCGATCGCTCGATCAGCGAGGAGCGCGAGGCCTCGAAGGCCGACGCGGCCCGGATGATCGGCGACATCGAGCGCAAGGTCGGCGAACTCGCCGGGCAACTCAGCGCGCCGCGGCCCTTGGGCCGGCGCGGACGCCCGCTCGCCACCGAGGTCCGCGACGCCGTCGCCGAGGTGCGCCGCCGCCAGCGCGAGCTGGAGGAGGGCATCGCCGAATGGAATGCCGCCGGCGCGGCCGAGCCGGAGGTGTCGGAGGCCGCCGAGGCCGCGATGCCGGCCGCGGATCCCTACGCGGGTGAGGCCTACGGTCAGGAGCCGTCTCCGGCCATCGTCGAGCTGCAGCGCGAGACCAGCCGCCTGCGCGACGCGCTCGGCGGTCTCGCCACCGGCCGCGACGTGGGCGAGCTGGAGCAGACGATGCAGGCCGTCGCCAGCGACCTCCAGCGGGCCCGCGATCCGCAGGAACTCGCCGCCATCGCCGCGCCGATCGAGCTGATGCGCGTCCAGGTGGAGCGCCTTGCCGGGGACGTGGCCGACAACGTTCATGCCCGCGTCGCGGGTGAAGTGGAGCGCTTGGTTGCGAAGGTCGACGACGTCCTGTCCGGCGCCCTGTCGGGTCCCGCCGACCAGAGCGCCCTCGACAGCGTGTTCCGCGAGCTCGACGAGATCCGCCGCCTCGTGGCGTCCCTGGCGGGTCCGGAACGGATCCAGAGCCTCGCCCAGGGCGTGCAGGCGATCAGCGTCCAGATCGCCCAGCTGCAGCGGGACGAGGATGCGGGGATGGCCGCCATCAAGCCGCTGCTGGAGGAGATCCGCGGCGAGCTGAAGTCGCCCGATCCCTCCCGCGAGATGCCCCGCGAACTGCTCGGACGGTTCGAGGCGCTCGCCGACCGGCTCGGCCGGACCGAGACGGGTCCGGTCGGCGAGCTGATCGCGCGGCTCGAGACCGTGGCGGAGAAGGTCGATCGCGTCGGCGCGGACGGCAGCGGACTCGACGCCCTGGAGCGCCACGTTCTCGCCCTGGCGAGCCGCCTTGACGCCCCGCGCGACACCGATCCGGCGATCGCGCGCCTCGAACGCTCCATGGGCGATCTGCTCGCCCAGGTCGCGGCCCTGCGCAGCGGGACCGACCTGGAATCCGCCGTCGCGCGCGCGGTCCGCGACGCCGTGGCGGGCTCGGCCGCCCCGCTCAAGGCGGCGGGCGGCGATTTCGAGCTGCTGCGGGCCGATCTCGCCGAACTGCGGGCGAACCAGAAGGGCTCGGACCAGCGCCTCCAATCGACGATGGAGGGCGTCCACACGGTGCTGACGCGCCTGAGCGAGCAGCTCGATCGGACGATGACGTCCCCCGCCGCCCTCGCCGCCGCCGCTCCGCAGGAGCGGGCGCCCGTCGCGGCGCCGCCGAGCGAGCGCGTCGCGCAGGAGCGCCCCGCCGCCCCGAAGGCGGCGTCCGAGCCGGCCCGCCCGCGCCGGACGGCGACGGCCGAGCCGGTCACTGGAACGGACGCGAGCCGCCTGTCCGATGAATTGCTGGAGCCCGGCGCCGGCCGCCCCGGACCCGGCCGCCCGTCCGCGCCGGAGGCGAGCCCCGCCGTCGGCGGCGCCGACATCAAGACGAGCTTCATCGCCGCCGCCCGCCGCGCGGCGCAGGCCGCCCAGGTGGAAGCCGCGGCCGACGCCCCGCTGACGGCGCGGCTGCGCGACAAGGTCGCCCCGGCCTCCCGCGTGCCGGGCGCGGAGACGGCGCCGCTGTCTCGGATCCGCTCCGCTCTCGACGGCCGCCGCCGGACCCTGTTGCTCGGCCTCGCCGCCGTGGTGCTGGCGCTCGGCGCCTACCAGGCCTTCGTGGCCGGCACGAGCGCGCCGACGGAGGGCGGTTCCCCGGATGCCCGTCCGGTGGCGGGCACCGCCCCCGTGATCGCTCCCGACGCCCCGGCGAACCGCAGCGCGGACGCTAGGGCCGAGCCGGCGCCGGGCGCCACGGCCCAGACGCAGGCGTCCCCCGCTCAGCCCTCCGCCGACGCGCCGGCCCCGGCCGCCGCCCAGGCGAGCCCGGCCGATCCGGTGACGACACAATCCATCGCCGAATCGAAGGCCCCGGCGGTCAAGCGCGGGCTGCCCCCGGTCGCCGGCATGGCCGCGCTCGGGACGGACCTCGCCGGCCTGCCGCCGGCCCTGGCCAAGCTCAAGCAGGATGCGCTCGACGGCGACGGCGCCGCCGTGTGGGAGATCGCCTCCCGCCAGGCGGAGGGCCGCGGGGTGACGCGCGACCTCGCGCTCGCCGCCCGGTTCTACGAGAAGCTCGCGATGGCCGGCTACGCCCCGGCCCAGTTCAAGGTCGGAAACGCCTACGAGAAGGGCTCCGGCGTGATCCGCGACGTCGAGAAGGCGAAGGTCTGGTACGGCCGCGCCGCGGATCAGGGCAACATCCGGGCGATGCACAACCTGGCCGTCCTGCATGCCGAGAACCCGACCGCCAACGGCAAGCCCGATTTCACCAACGCCGCGAACGCCTTCCGCCGGGCGGCGGAGCACGGCGTGCGCGACAGCCAGTACAATCTCGCCGTGCTCTACGCCCGCGGCCTCGGCGTCGGCCAGGATCTCGTCCAGTCCTATCTCTGGTTCTCGGCCGCCGCGGCGCAGGGCGATCAGGAAGCGGGCCGCAAGCGGGACGAGGTCGCCACGAAGCTCTCGCCGAAGGATCTGGCCGAGGCCAAGAACGCCGCCGCGAGCTTCCGGGCGAAGGCCGTCGATCCGGCCGCGAACGAGGCGCCGTCGCCCAAGGCCACCGCCGCGGCGCCGATGTCCCTGATGGGCGTCCCGTCGCCGGGCATGCCGACCGGCACGTTCCAACCCTCGGCGCAGAAGCGCGTCGGGGTCTGAGCGACCGTTCAGAACGAGATTCCATCGTCGAGACAGGCCGCGTTCCGCAGAGGAACGCGGCCTGTTGGCGTTTGCGCGTTCGGCGCCGCGCATCCACCGCGGCTGGAGCGGAGCTCGCACGGATCTCCGCCCGCCGTACCCACCGCCTCGGCCCGACCGGATCGCCGCGAGCGTTCGATCAGCCACCCACTCGGGAACGACTACCCGAGCCGCACGCCTCGATGCTCTCAGTAAAGATCGATACTCCTTATATACGTCCAAGCAACGGATATAATCCCATACGTTTTTTGCGTTCATATACGGATTAAAATTCATCACATTATTGTGTTTTATCACACTTGGCACAGCAAAATTGCATGTTACGTGCGCTCTTGCTTCGAAATTAATCGGCATTTGAACAAGAGAGGAGCACGACATGCTGCGCTTCGCATCACTCGCCTCGGTCGTCCTGCTGGCAGTCGCCGTGATCCCGGCCGCAGCGCAGCCGGCCCGGGCGAAGAAGAGCACGTGGACCGCATTGCCGTCGCAGGTCGTGCCGCCGGCCCCGCCGCGCGTCGCCAACGACGGGTTCGGCGCGCTCCCGCTCCCCGCGGGCCGCGCGTCCGGCTACTGCGACATCGTGGTGAAGCGCGGCGGCGGCAATCCGACCCAGGACATGACCGGCTCGATCGGCCACGCCAAGAGCTACCAGGCCGGCGGCGGGGGTCCGGCCCGTCAGCGGGTCTGCGCCCGCTGAGCATCCGACCTTCGACGAAAGGCGCGGTGCCCCTCGCGCGGGGGCGCCGCGGCGCGTCAGACCAGCGGCGCCATCTCCGCCTGCCGCACCGGCTTCTCCATCTCCGGCTTCGCGTAGGCCGCGACGTCGAAGTCGTCGCTCGGGATGCGGACGAGGAAGCGCTCCGCCATCTCGAACATCAGGATGTCGGGGCGGACGCGCTCGATGTAGTCCCAGTCGAGGCTCGACGACCAGACGAAGTGCATCTCGCGGAACGTCTCCGCGAGGAAGCTCGTCAGCATGATCGGCGCGAAATGCGCGTAGGAATCCCCGAACAGAACCAGGGTGCGCGGGTCGGCCTGGGGCGACGGGTTCCGGTAGATGACGTGGGCGCCGACATGCAGGTCGCCCGCCTTGCCCGCCGCCTCGTAGGACTCGACCAGCGGACTCGCGTAGGCGCGGGACGCGTCGCGATGCACCGCCCAGTTCACCACCGTCTCCCGCGGCCGCTCCGGCAACTTGTCGCCGAGATCCCACAGCCCGTCATGGGGAAAGCGCGGGCGCTCGGCGATGTCGGGCGGAGCCACCGCGCCGCAGGCCCGCAGCAGCGCCCGGTAGCCG
>NZ_BPRD01000631.1 GCF_022179745.1 Methylorubrum podarium | reverse complement strand
CCGCGCCCTGCTGACCCGCGCCGCCTCGATGCGGGGCCTGTGCGCCTACGTCTACGCGGCGGCCGGCACCGGCGAATCCACCACCGACCTGTCCTGGGACGGGCAGACCAGCATCGACGAGAACGGCGTGCGGCTGGCCGAAGGCGCGCGCTTCCCCGAGGGGCCGGTGGTGACGCTCGCCGACATCGACCTCGACCTGATCGCCCAGGAGCGGCTCCAGGCCGGCAGCTTCGACGACAACGCCCGCAATCAGGGCCTCCGGCCCTGGCGCACGGTGTCCTTCCGGCTCGATCCGCCGCGGGGCGATCTCGGGCTCGAGCGCCGGGTCGAGCGCTTTCCCTTCGTGCCCTCCGATCCGGCCCGCCTCGCGCAGGATTGCTACGAGGCCTACAACATCCAGGTCGCCGGGCTGGCTCAGCGCCTCGCCGCGACCGGCACGAAGCGGGCGGTGATCGGCGTGTCCGGCGGCCTCGACTCGACCCACGCCCTGATCGTCGTGGCCAAGGCCTTCGACCGACTCGGCCTCCCGCGAAAAGACATCCTGGCCTACACCCTGCCGGGCTTCGCCACCTCGGACGAGACCAAGACCAACGCCCACGCCCTGATGCGGGCGCTCGGCACCACGCCGGAGGAAATCGACATCCGCCCGGCCGCCCGGCAGATGCTGGCCGATATGGGCCACCCGTTCGGGCGGGGCGAGGCGGTCTACGACGTCACCTTCGAGAACGTGCAGGCGGGGCTTCGCACCGACTACCTGTTCCGGCTCGCCAACCAGCACGGCGGGATCGTGATCGGCACCGGCGACCTCTCGGAGCTGGCGCTCGGCTGGAGCACCTACGGCGTCGGCGACCAGATGAGCCATTACGGCGTCAACGCGGGCGTGCCCAAGACCCTGATCCAGCACCTGATCCGCTGGGTGATCTCGTCCGGGCAACTGGGCGCCGAGGAGAACCGGACGCTCCAGGCTGTGCTCGACACCGAGATCTCTCCCGAGCTGGTGCCGGCCTCGGAGGGCGAGGGGCCGCAGAGCACGGAAGGCAAGATCGGCCCCTACGCGCTGCAGGATTTCTCGCTGTGGTTCACCCTGCGCCACGGCTTTCCGCCCTCGAAGATCGCCTTCCTCGCGCTCCACGCCTGGGGCGACGCGGGGAGGGGCGACTGGCCGCCGGACTTCCCCGTGCGCAAGCGCGTCGCCTACGACTTGGCCGAGATCCGGCGCTGGCTCGGCGTGTTCCTCGACCGCTTCTTCCGCTTCAGCCAGTTCAAGCGCTCGGCGCTCCCCAACGGCCCGAAGGTCTCGGCCGGCGGCTCCCTCTCGCCCCGCGGCGACTGGCGCGCCCCGTCGGATGCCAGCGCCCGAGCGTGGCTCGACGAGCTGGAGCGCAACGTCCCGCAGGCGTGACGGCAGCCGGCCTTCGCCGCGGAGGCGTCGCGTCAGGGCCGGCTCATGGGGCTCCGCCGGTCCGCACCCCGCCGCCCGCTGCCGGGGCGGGATCGAAGCCGTCGAGGGCCTCGACGGAGGGTGCCCGGCCGGCCCGGCGCTGGGCGACGTAGTCGAGGACGCCCGCCACGGCGCGCTCGGAATAGGGCTTGGCGATCACGCCCAGCGCACCGGCGAAATCCGGCGGGATGCGCTTGGCGTTGGCGGTCATGAACACCACCGCGACCTGCGGGTCGCGGCTCAGCGCGCGGGCCACCTCCACGCCGGTCGGCCCATCGACGAGGTGGACGTCCACGAGCGCCACGTCCGGCCGGGCGGTGTGGCCGAGCGCGATCGCATCCGCCGAGCAGCCCGCCACGCCGACGCTGACATGGCCGAGATCCTCCAGGAGATATTCCAGCTCGAGGGCGATCAGCACCTCGTCCTCGACGACGAGGATGCGCAGGGGCGCCTCCGTCACCTCGGCCATTCCGGCCCTCCCGCCCTCGTTCCTCGGCTCGAACCGACACTATCCGCCGGATATGCCGGGAGCGGAACCGGCGCCGTCCGGTGCGGGATCCGTTCGCGGTGGATACGGCCCGGCCGGAGGGCGGACGGACCGGTCACGGGGCGTCGGACCCGGTGAGCGGGATCGTGATCGCGATCCGGGTGCCGGGCCCGGCATCCGACCATTCGAGGGTGCCGCGCAGCTGGCGCACCACCATCTCGACGAGGGTGCGGCCGAATCCGGCCGGGTTGGCGGGCGCCGAAGCCATGCCGACGCCGTCGTCCTCGATGACGAGGCGCATCCCCGTCCCGCAGCGCTGCGCCTCGATGGCGACCCGGCCGTGGCGCTCCTCCGGAAAGGCGTGCCGCAGGGCGTTGGTCGCCAGTTCGTGGATCAGCAGCGCCAGGGGCGCGGCCATGGCGGCGGAGAGCGCCAGCGCCTCGATCCGGGTCTCGATCCGGGTGCGGTCCTCGTCGAGGCCGGCGGCGAGGTCGGCGATCAGGTCGGCGGTGAATTCCCTGAAGTCGAAGCGGGAGACGTCGCCCTCCGAGTAGAGCATCCGGTGGGCGGTCGAGAGGGCGCCGATCCGGTCGGCCATGGCCTGGAGCGCGTCGCGGGCATCCCCCTCGGGCGTGCGGCGGGCCTTCAGCAGCATCAGCGAGGAGATGACCTGGAGGTTGTTCTTGACCCGGTGATCGACCTCGTGGAGCAGCGCGGTCTTCTGCTCCAGGGCCGAGCGCAGGTCGGCGGTGCGCTCGTTCACCTCGCGCTCCAGCGCGTCGTTGGCATCGCGCAACGCCAGTTCCAGGCGGTGCTTGTCGGTCATGTCGGCCTGGGCCGAGAAGAAGAACAGCACCTGGCCCGCCTCGTCGCGGACGGGGTTGATCGTCATGCCGTTCCAGAACGTCGTGCCGTCCTTGCGGTAGTTGAGCAGCTCGCCCTCGAACGGCCGGCC
>NZ_BPRD01000630.1 GCF_022179745.1 Methylorubrum podarium | reverse complement strand
GACGCTCCTCGTCTTCCTGTTCATCACCGCCCTGTCGCTGCCGACGCTGATCACCGTGATCGCCCCGGTGGCGCTGTTCATCGCCTGCGTCTACGCGCTGAACAAGCTCAACGGCGATTCCGAGCTGATCGTGATGTCGGCCGCCGGCATGCCGCCGCGCCAGCTGCTGCGGCCCTTCGCGACGCTGGCGCTCGCCGTCAGCCTCGTGGTCGCCTTCCTGACGATCCAGGTGATGCCGTCCTCCTTCCAGGAACTGCGCGACGTGCTGACGCGGGTGCGCGGCGATTTCGTCGCCAACGTGGTCAAGGAGGGCCAGTTCACGGCGCTCGACAACGGCATCACCTTCCATTTCCGCGAGCGCGGGCCCGACGGCTCGCTCATGGGCCTGTTCATCCAGGACAAGCGCGAGGCCGGCAAGGCGGTGGTCTACCTCGCCGAGCGCGGGCGCGTGACCGAGGTGGACGGGCAGACCTACCTCGTCCTGGAGAAGGGCAGCATCCATCGCCAGCAGAAGGACAGCCGCGATTCCTCGATCGTGAGCTACGAGCGCTACGCCGTCGATCTCGCCGCCTTCACGCCCCCGGACGCGGAGACCGTCTACAAGCCGCGCGAGCGCTCGACCCTGGCGCTGCTCTTCCCCGATACGGGGGAGGGCTATTACCGCCTGCAGAAGGGCCGCTTCCGGGCCGAGCTGCACGACCGGCTCTCCGCCTGGCTCTACCCGCTGGCCCTCGCCTTCATCGCCTTCGCCGCGCTCGGCGACCCCCGCACCACGCGGCAGGGCCGGGGCATGGCCGTGGCCGGCGCCGTGCTCGGCGTCGTGGCACTGCGGATCGCCGGCTTCGCCGCGAGCAGCGCCGCCGTGCGCAGCCCCGGCGCGGTGGTGGCGATCTACGCCGCGCCGCTCGGGGCCATCGCCCTCTCCTGCCTGCTGATCTTCGGCGGCGCCCGGGTGCGGACCATGAACGAGCGGCTCGGCCGGCTGGGGCGGCGGCTCGCGGGGGGCCTGCGGCGGCGCCCGGCGGCCGGGCGCGCCTGAGGGAACGATCATGCTGATCGGCGCGACCCTCGGCCGCTACTTCGCGTGGCGCTTCGTGCGCACCATCCTCGGCGTGTTCCTCACCGTCTTCGCCCTGGTCTACACCCTCGACTTCGTCGAGCTCCTGCGCCGCGCGGGCGACGCGGAGGGGGCCTCGCCCGGGCTGATGGCGCAGCTCGCCCTCTACCGGACGCCGGCGGTGGCCGAGAGCGTGCTGCCCTTCGCGGTGCTGTTCGGCTCCATGGCCGCCCTGCTCCAGCTCTCGCGCAAGCTCGAACTCGTGGTGGCGCGGGCCGCCGGCATCTCCGCCTGGCAGTTCCTCCAGCCCGGCGCCTTCGTGGCCCTGGCGATCGGCGCGCTGGCGATCGGCGCCTACAATCCCCTCTCGGCGGCGCTCAAGCAGCGCTCCAGCGAGATCGAGGCGAAGATCTTCGCCAAATCCACCAAGGCCGGCACCGGCAAGGACCTGTGGCTGCGCCAGCGCAGCGTCGACGGGCAGGCGATCATCCGCGCCGAGACGGCGATCGAGGGCACGACGACGCTCGCCGGCGTCACCGTCTTCCAGTTCGACGACGCGGGCATCTTCACCGCGCAGGTCGAGGCGGCCCGCGCCACCCTGCACGACGGCTGGTGGGAGTTGCGCGATGTGCGGGTTCTCACACGCGATGAACCGCCCGAGAGCCACGAGGTCTACCTCGTCGCCTCGACGCTGGACCCGAGCCAGATCAGCCAGCGCTTCACCCCCCCGGAATCTGTGCCCTTCTGGCAACTTCCGGACACCATCGCACGCCACGAGCGGGCCGGGCTGGATGCCACGCGCTACCGCCTCCAGTACGATGTGCTGCTGGCAACGCCCCTGCTCTACCTCGCGATGGTCCTCGTGGCGGCAACGGTTTCCTTAAGGTTCTTCCGCTTTGGTGGCGTCGGGAAACTGGTGCTCGGCGGGGTGAGTGCGGGCTTCGTTCTCTACGTCGCGCGGCAGGTCATGGAGGGGCTGGGCGCATCGGGCATGATCGCGCCGACAGTGGCGGCGTGGTTCCCCGCCGTGGTAGGGAGCTTGCTCGGTACGCTCACGCTTCTCTACCAGGAGGACGGCTGATGCGCGGTGCTCCGGGTGGAGTCGGGTTCGGGTGTGATCGTCGTGCAGGGGGCTGCACAGGGTTCGAGGGACGCGTTGCGTAAGGTCGCCGACATCGCGATCACGGTCTCCATGGCCGCACTGCTGACGGCAGCCTTCGGGTTCGCCGCGCCGCGCGCCCATGCCCAGGCCGGACTCGAAAAGCTCGCGGGCTCCAAGGGCAACGAGAAGGGCCAGCGCCTGCTCGTCGAGGCCGACGAGCTGATCTACGACAACGACCGCAACACCGTGACTGCCCGCGGCAATGCCGAGCTGCATTACGGCGCCCGCACGCTCCAGGCCGACCGGGTGCGCTACGACCGCGGCACGAGCCGGGTCTTCGCCGAGGGCAATGTCCGCCTCACCGACGAGACCGGGGCGCTGGTCACCGGCGAGCGGATGGAGCTGACCGACGACTTCAAGAACGGCTTCGTCGACGCCCTGCGCATCCAGCAGAGCGTCCAGCTCAAGGGCGAGACGGTGCGCACCCGCATCTCCGCCCCGCGGGCGGAGCGAATCGCGGGCGAGCAATCGAGCTTCGACTACGCCACCTACACCGCCTGCGAGCCGTGCAAGGACCATCCGGAGACGCCGCCGCTCTGGCAGATCAAGGCGGCCAAGATCATCCACAACAATGAGACCCACACGATCAGCTACGAGGATTCGACCCTCGAGCTCGGTGGGATCCCGGTCGCCTACCTGCCCTATTTCGAGTCGGCCGACCCGACGGTGAAGCGCAAGACCGGCTTCCTGACGCCGCGCTTCATCACCTCGACGGCGATCGGCACCGGCGTGGCGACCCCGTTCTTCATCAACCTCGATCCGAGCTACGACCTGACGCTCTCGCCCGCCTTCGTCTCGCGCCAGGGCGTGCTGGGCCAGGCCGAGTTCCGCCAGCGGATCGACAACGGCAGCTACAACCTGCGCCTGTCGGGCATCTTCCAGACCACGCCCTCGGCCTTCCTGCCGGGGCCGCTGGGCGCGGCCGACCGCGAGTTCCGCGGCTCGGTCGAATCGCGCGGGCGCTTCTTCATCAACGAGCACTGGCGCACGGGCTGGGACCTCGTCGGCGTGACCGACAAGTGGTTCCTCGACAACTACCGCATCCGCAACCAGAACATCACCACGGACTATTTCCGCGAGGCGGTTTCGACCGCCTACCTGATCGGCCAGGGCGACCGCTCGTGGTTCGAGGCGCGGGGCTACTACTTCAAGGCCCTGTCGAGCTTCGACTGGCAGAAGGAGCAGCCCGTCGTCCTGCCGGTGATCGACTACGACAAGCGCATCGACGGGCCGAAGGGCCTCGGCGGCGAGGTGCGGTTCGAGGCCAACGTCACGAGCCTCAGCCGCGAGGCGACCGACTTCCAGGGCATCCCGCGCACCGGCAGCTACCTGTTCGCCCCGAGCGTCAACGGGATCAGCTACCCGCTCTACGAGACCTGCACCACCTTTGTGCGCGACCGCTGCATCGTGCGGGGCTTAGGGGGCACCGACACGCGGCTCTCGGCCCAGGTCTCCTGGCGGCGCAGCTTCATCGACGATTTCGGCCAAGTCTTCACGCCCTTCACCTATCTGCGCACCGACGCCTTCTTCGTGAACCCGAGCCGGTCGGGCTTCCAGAACGCGCTGGTGAACAACATCACCACCGTCGACGACGGCTTCTCCGGCCGCGTCATGCCGGCGATCGGCCTCGACTACCGCTACCCCTTCGTCGCCGATTTCGGCGGTCTCGGCGTTCACACCCTGGAGCCGATCGCCCAGGTGATCGC
>NZ_BPRD01000629.1 GCF_022179745.1 Methylorubrum podarium | reverse complement strand
CCATGGTCGCGATGTCGGATCGCGCGCGCCGCGGCCGTGTACCGGAAGGCCAGATCCTCGGTGACAGGAGTGCCGTCCGCAAGGTGCCGCTGCAGGATCCGTGTGTCCTGACGCAAGTCGATGAAGTCGCGCAGGCGCGCCAGAAGGCTCGCGAGGACCAGAGCATTCCACGGCGGTTGCTCGCCGAGTTCGGGTTCGAGGGTGTTCGCGGCGTCCTTCAGGCGGTCGGCTTCAGCCCGCTCGGTGGTTCCCGACACGAGCCAGGCGGCCATGTCGTCGAGGAGCGTGCGCAGGCACTGCGGCAACGCGCGCGCCCGCTCCAGAGTCTCGATGCGATCCGAGATCGCCGAGGCGATGGGCAGGAACATCAGCATGTGCTGGCGCAGGGTCGCCATGGCCTCGGCCGACCGCTCCGCACCGGTCATGTCGTAGCGCAGCGGCATCGCCAGCGCGTCGAAGGCGACGGCGTCCGAGGCCAGCTTCAATCGCGTCGCCTGCGTGTCCCCCGCCGTGCGGGCACGGCCGAGGACGTCGATGACCCAGCCCCGGGCGTCGCGCAGCCAGAGATCGAGCCGGCCGGCGATCACGGGCGCCACCGATTGCGGCAGCACGACCGTGTTGACGAGGCTGGCGCAGAGAATACCGAGGGTGATCTCCTCGGCCCGTGCCACGGCGGTATCGAACATCGTTTCGGGGGCGCCGACGGACGGGAATCCGATCAGCGCCGCCGTATAACCGCCGAGCATCATCAGGTAGCTGCGCGGAGTGCGGTCGAGCAGGGAGAAGTACAGACAGCCCGCCACCCAGAGCGCGATGGCGAGGGTGAGGAGTTCCGGGGCGTTCACGAGATTCGGCACGAGGGCCACCGTGACCACGGCCCCGAGCAGGGTTCCGAGCACCCGGTAGAGTGCCTTGGAGCGGGTGGCGCCGGCCAGCACCTGGCTGGTGATGTAGACGGTGCCGAGCGCCCAGTAGGGATTTGGGAGGTCAATCCAGAACGCCAGGAACAGGGCCAGCATGCCGGCCCCGAAGGTCTTCATCGAGAAGGCCCAGTCGCGCCAGCCTGGCAGAGTCATTCCGCGGCCTCGTCGTGCGCGACCTTGTCCCGAGAGGCACGGAACTCGGACGGGCGGTCCACATGATCCTGCACCGCCTGGAACACCCGCAGACTCGCTTCGAGGTCAGCTGCGCTCACCTTCGAGAACACGGCCTTCCGCAATCGGTCGAGGTCGGCCTCGATCCCCGCGACCACCGAACGTCCGGTGGCGGTGAGGCTCAGGATCTTGGCGCGACGGTCGGTCGGGTCTTCCTTTCGGACGACGAGACCCGCCGTCTCGAGCTGATCGAGGAGCCGCACGAGCGACGGACCCTCGATGCCGACAGCCTCTGCGAGGATGTTCTGGCGTGGTTCGCCGCCCAGGCGTCCGATCTGCACCAGCGGCAGCGCCTTCGCCTCCGAGACCCCGTGCGCCTCCGCGTGAGCGTTGGCGAGACGCCTCCACTGCCGGCCGGAGAGAAGAAGCCCGTGGGTGTAGGTCAACAAGAGCTGGCTGAGGTCCTCGGCCGCCATCCGACCTCTTCCTCGTCGACGGGGAACGGCCCCAGGATCCGCCTCATAATAGATAGCTTCCTATCAATTAGCAAGGAACCATTCGAGAGTGGCGTTGGCTTCCAGGCGGCTTCATCGCAACGATGCAGGCAGGCTTTCTGTCAGGCAGGGGCACCGACGCGGTCGCCGCAGGGGCGGCGACAGGTCAGTCCGAGATCATGGGATGCGTCTCCAGTTGCTTAATCCGGCGCGCCAAGCCCAGCATCTGGGTCATTGCTTCACCGCGCATTCTCTCGAAACGCCGGGATTCGCTTCATTCGAATACGCTTCAGAAATCACGCTGTACGCGAAATCGAGCTTGGAACGTGTCCTGTTGAGTCACCGTGAAGATATTTGCGCCGGCCGAAGCGCTGCGGTCTGCCCTGAGGGCACGACCACTGAGAAGACCGACCTTGCTGTACACAGCCTCGGCGCCAATATCGAGATCCTTTACCGGCGACCATATGAGACTCGCGCCCGTTACGACTTGGTACGTGTCACGGAGAACGGAATTGAGGCTGAAGCCGAGTGTTCCCGGTGCGGCTGTAATCAGATTGGCCGTCGGATAGGTCGTCGTTCCATTCTGCAGCGCGCCGCTGGCTACACCGATGCTGGATAATTCTGTTCGAAGATGAGATGGAAAGCGCATCTCCCCGTAGCTGCCGAAAAACGCGGAACGCCATTCGGGGGCCCAGTAATGGAGGTACGAACCGACCACCGTAAAGCTGTTGGACAACTCGATGCGACCTGTGGTCGGACTCACGACCGCATCGGCGAGCCACTGGCTGAACAGGCCGCCCGCGAATGGCGCGCTCTGATTCGTATAGGTGCCGCTGAAGGCGGTATACCCGGTGTAGATAGCAGCGCCCTCGCCGTAGGCACCCTGCAGATAGAAAGAATCGCCTGGAGCAATAAAGGGGGTATTCACCTGCAGGCCGCCTTGCAGAGCCCAGCCATAGGTGGTCTGAGCACCGACAAAAGCGCCGGTCGGAATGCGCGAGGCTGCGGAAGCGTCGAGAAAGGTTGCCCCGAGCGGGCCGCCCACATTGATGTCCTTCATCGCCGCCGAGACTTGGGCAGACCCCCAAGCCGCGTCGTAGCGCAACGCGCTGACGAAGTCCGGCATGCGGGAGCGCTGTACCGCGTCGATCTGGGTCACGCCGGTAACGGCACCTGCAGCATCACGCGAAACGATGATCGGTGTCGGAGCGGTCGTGAATTGGGCCGAAACGGCTGCGGTGCCGATGCCCTGAGAAGGGGAACCGGTCTGTGCATAGAGCGGGTTCTTCCGAAAAATCGGATCTTCGATGGCCAGAGTCAGACTGACATCTTCGTTCAAGGTCGCCGTATAGGCGAGGACGTTGGTGGAAGGGACATTCGAGCCGAGCGTCGCGCCGACAATTTCGAAATCGTGAGCGTAGAAGTCGAAGAATGACGAGGCGCGACCGGCCGTCAGTCCCGCGAACTGCACGAAGGCCTTATCGGCAACGACGAAGTTTTGCACGCGCCCGAACGTGTCCTGGCCGACGCCTGGGAAGGCATTCGCGATACGCTGTTGTGTCCCGGAAGCCAGGAAGGGACCTGATCGATCCGCAAGATCGGCCCTGAGGAAGGCGCGCAGGGTGCCGTTCGCGGTTTCGGTGCGGGCATCGAAGTTGATGCGCAACTGACCTCGGGACTGAAATGTATCGCCGGCGCCGGGGACCTGCCGGCTGCCCGGTGCCATGTACCCGGCTTCATATCGAGCCCGGCCCGAGATCTGGAGGCAGGTTTCGGTTCCCGGAATATAGAAGAACCCACCTCCATAAGCAGAGCAGGTG
>NZ_BPRD01000628.1 GCF_022179745.1 Methylorubrum podarium | reverse complement strand
CTCGACCGCGACGCCGCCGACCTGTTCCCGGCCGCGGCGGTCGAGGGTGAACACGGTCACGTCGGCGCCGGCTTGCGCGAGGCTCTCGGCGATCTCGCGGGCCGCGGTCGAGAGCCCGCTCGGGGCCGGCGGGTAATCCCAGGCCAGGAGTGCGGTGCGCATCAGGCTGCGAGCAGGCGTCGGTAGATCGCGAGGTAGTCGCGCGCCATGCGCTCGGCGGTGAAGCGCGCCTCGAAGCGGCGCCGCACCTGCCGACGGTCGAGCCGGTCGATCCGGGCCAGGGCGTCGACCGCCTCGGCCTCGGAGGCGACGACGAAGCCGGTCACCCCATCCTCGACGATCTCGGGGACCGAACCGCGATTCCAGGCGATCACCGGCGTGCCGCAGGCCATCGCCTCGATCATCACGAGGCCGAAGGGTTCGGGCCAGTCGATCGGGAACAGCAGGGCTCGGGCGCCTCCCACGAGATCCGCCTTCGCCGCGTCGTCGACGGGGCCGAGATAACACGCGTCGGGGCCGAGCAGGGGCCGCACCTTCCGCTCGAAATAATCCGGGTTGCCGACATCGATCGTGCCGCCGAGGCGGATCGGCAGGCCGGCGGCGCGGGCGACGCGGATCGCGGTGTCCGGCCGCTTCTGGTCGGTCATCCGACCGACGAAGGCGACGTGCGCGCCGGGCTCGGCGCGCAGGGTGTAACGGTCCCGGGCGATGCCGTGATGCACGAGGCCCGCGCGGTTCGGGGCCGGAATGCCGGCCTCCTGCGCCGCCGAGATCGCCGCGACCGGCAGGTCGGGGAAGCCGGCGAAGAACAGGGCCCGGTCGAGTTCGTCCACGCGCCAGTGCACCGTGGTCAGGCTGTGGCGACGCCGCGGGCCGAGCAGGGCCGCGTGGGCGAACTCGCCGTGGCAATGCACGATGTCGAACTGGTCGAGGCGCAGGCGCAGCGCCTCCAGCTGCAAGGCGTCGAGCGCCGCCGGAACTCCGGGGGGGACTGACCGGTTGCGACGTTCCAAGGCGGCGAGGCTCGGATGATCGCCGATGCGCGGCAAGTCTGTCGCACTGTCCGAGGGCGCGAACAGCGTTACGTCTATGCCCAAGTTTCGCAGCGCCATGGAAAGATCGTGGACGATCCTCTCGGTGCCGCCATGGTGTTCGGGGGGAGTCGGGAAAATGTTCGGGGCGACCTGTGCGACGCGAATTACCTGTTGCACCTTGACTGATACCTTTCGTCACGGTTCGCTCGTCACGACGAACGCCTGATGTTCGTCCTGCATATCGCTCTTCAAGGCTGCTTGCGCGGCCGTGATGTCGTCTACGGCCTCACCTCCGATACCGGCGGCCATATCCGCTACCTGCTCGATCTGGTCGGGGCGTCGGAGCAGGATGCCCGGGTCGCGCGGATCGTGATGGCGACGCGCCGGTTCGAGGGGCCGCCCGGTCCCGAATACGCCGTGCCCGAAGAGCGGGTCTCCGACAAGGTCGAGCTCGTGCGGCTCGCGAGCGCGTCGCCGGGCTACCGGTCGAAGGAGGAGATGCACGGCGAGGTCGAGAGCTTCGCCGAGAACCTCATCGCCTGGATCGGCCGTCAGACGTCCGCGCCGGACATCGTCCACGCGCATTACGCGGATGCCGCCGCGGTCGCGGCGATCGTCGAGGCGCGGCTCGGCATCCCCTTCGTGTTCACGGCCCATTCCCTCGGGCGGGTGAAGGCGGCCCTGCTCGGCGGCGAGGCCGCGCGCGGGCCGGAACTCGCGCGCCGGATCGCGACCGAGGAGGCGGCGCTGGCGCGGGCGAGCCTGGTGATCGCCTCGTCGCGCGACGAGGCGGAGGTGCAGTATGCCGGCTACAGCGCCTACGATCCCGGCCGCGCCCGCGTGCTGCCGCCGGGCAGCGACCTCGCCCGCTTCGCCGAGAGCCGTCCGCTCCCGCGGGTCGATGCGGCGATCGACCGGTTCCTGCACGATCCGGGCAAGCCCGCGCTGCTGGCGCTCGCCCGTCCCGTGGCGCGCAAGAACCTCGCGGCCCTGGTGCGGGCCTACGGCGAGAGCCCCGAACTGCAGGCGCGCGCCAACCTCGTGATCGTCGCCGGCACCCGCGAGGACATCGACCGGCTCGACGGCGACATGGCCGCGACCCTGCGCGACCTGCTCGTGCTCATCGACCGCTACGACCTCTACGGGCGCGTGGCCTACCCGAAGACGCACCGCCCGGAGGACGTGCCGGCGATCTACGCCTACGCGCGGGAGCGCGGCGGCCTGTTCGTCAACCCGGCCCTCAACGAGCCCTTCGGCCTGACCCTGCTGGAGGCCTCCGCCGCCGGCCTGCCGCTGGTGGCCACCGACAGCGGCGGCCCCAACGACATCGTCGAAACCTGCGGCAACGGGCTGCTGGTCGATCCGCGCGCGCCCGCCTCGATCGCCGCCGCCTGCCTGCACATCCTGACCGAGGCCGCCTTCCGCGCCGCCTGCGTCGCGGGCGGGGCGCGGGCGGCCGCCACCTACGACTGGGACCGGCACGCCGCGCGCTATCACGAACTTCTCGGCGCGCTGCTCGCCCGCAACCCGCCCCTGCGGGCCCCGCACCAACTGCTGATCTGCGACATCGACAACACGCTGGTGGGCTGCGAATCCGCGCTGGCGACCTTCCGGCGCTGGCGCAGCCGGCAGACCGGGCTGGCCTTCGGCGTCGCCACCGGCCGCTCCTTCCACAGCGCCATGGCGGTGCTGGAGCAGCAGGCAAGCCCGCGGCCGCAGGTGATGATCACCTCGGTCGGTTCGGAGATCTACCATCTCGACGCCAACGGCGTGACCTACACGGCGGATGCCGCGTGGCGCGAGACGGTCTCGAGCGCCTGGGACCGGGAGGCGGTCGGCACGGCGCTGAGCCGCCTCGACGGGCTCGTGCCGCAGGGTCCCCTCGAGCAGCGCGCGCACAAGCTCAGCTTCTTCGGCGACGCGGAGACCGCCGGCGGGGTCCGCGAGCGCCTCGCGCAGGCGGGTCTCGCGGCGAACGTGATCCACAGCCACGGCCGCTACCTCGACGTGCTGCCGCCCACGGCCTCGAAGGGAACGGCGGTCGATCACGTGCGCGCCCTCTACGGCCTGCCCGAGCGGGCGGTGTTCGTGGCGGGCGATTCCGGCAACGACGTCGAGATGCTGCGCGCCCGCGCGCAGGCGATCATCGTCGCCAACTACTCCGACGGGCTCGCCGCCAACGCGGCGCTCCAGCACTCCTACGTCGCCCGCGCGTCGCATGCCCGCGGCATCATCGAGGGCGTCCTGCACTTTCGCCGGGCGCTGTCCTATGCCTCGTAGGCCGCACCCCCGGGCGCCGGCGTGACCCGCCCTCGACCGTCTTCCGGCGAGGCGACGAGCGTGCTCACCCTGGTCCGCGGCCGGGCCGACCGGCTCCGCAACGTGATGCGCGGCCTCGCCCGCCAGACCGTGCCCCCGCGCGAACTGGTGATCGCCTGGATGCAGCCGGACCGGGCGCCCGACCTGCCCGATCCCGGCTGCCCGGTGCGCCATCTCCACGTGCCGGGCGAGCCGATGCCGCTCGCCGCCGCGCGCAACCGGGCGGCCGCGGCGGCGGCCGGCGACGTCCTCGTCTTCCTCGACGTCGATTGCATCCCGGGTCCGACCCTGGTGGCGGCCTACGCCGAGGCCGCCGCGGCGGAGCG
>NZ_BPRD01000627.1 GCF_022179745.1 Methylorubrum podarium | reverse complement strand
GCGGCTGATTCTGTTTCGATGCCATGCCGAGCCGCGGCGGTCTCGCCGCGGTGATCGTTCCGCCCGAGCGATGTCGCAAGGCTCCCCTCGCCCCGCCGTGCGGGAGGGGTTCGGGGTGGGGGTAGTGCAGAAGGCACCGCACCGCCTCATCCTGAACCACCCCCACCTCCCGCCTCCTCCCCACAAGGGGGAGGAGAGGGGCGGTAGCCGAAGCGATCAACCGGAAACGGCATCACTCCTCCCGCGCCTTCTCCCGCAGCAGAAACTTCTGCACCTTGCCCGTCGAGGTCTTGGGCAGCTCGCCGAACACCACGTGGCGCGGCAGCTTGTAGGGGGCGAGCCGCTCGCGGCACCACGCCACCAGCTCCTCGGCCGTAGCCTCCCGCCCCTCCTTCAGCTCGACGAAGGCGCAGGGCGTCTCGCCCCATTTCGCGTCGGGCTTGGCCACCACGGCGGCGGCGGCGACCGAGGGGTGCTTGAACAGGGCGTCCTCCACCTCGATCGAGGAGATGTTCTCGCCGCCCGAGATGATGATGTCCTTCGAGCGGTCCTTCAGCTGGATGTAGCCGTCGGGGTGCTTCACCCCGAGATCGCCGGAGCGGAACCAGCCGCCCTTGAAGGCGGCCTGCGTCGAGGCCGGGTTCTTCAGGTAGCCGCGCATCACCACGTTGCCGCGGAACATCACCTCACCGAGGCTCGTCCCGTCGGCGGGCAGCGATTCCATCGTCTCGGGATCGCGCACGTCGAGCCCTTCCAGGACGGGGTAGCGCACGCCCTGGCGGGCCTTCTTCCGGGCGCGCTCGTCGGGGGCGAGCGCGTCCCATTCCTCGTGCCACGCATTCACCACCGCCGGGCCGTAGGTCTCGGTCAGGCCGTAGAGATGGGTGACGTCGAAGCCGGCCTCGCCCATGGCGGCGAGCACCGCCTCGGGCGGCGGCGCGGCCGCCGTGAGGAAGTGGACCCGGCGGGGGAGGGGACGCTTCTGGTCCTCCGGAGCGTTCAGGAGCGTCGACATCACGATCGGCGCGCCCGACAGGTGGGTGACGCCGTGCTCGGCGAGCGCCGCGTACATCGCGGGCGCCCGCACCTGCCGCAGGCAGACATGGGTGCCGGCCACGATCGAGAGCGTCCAGGGGAAGCACCAGCCGTTGCAGTGGAACATCGGCAGGGTCCAGAGATAGACCGCGTGCTGCGGCAGCCCGGCGGTGATGACGTTGCCGAGGGAGAGCAGCGCCGCGCCGCGGTGGTGGTAGACCACGCCCTTCGGGTCGCCGGTGGTGCCCGACGTGTAGTTCAGCGAGATCGCGTCCCACTCGTCCGCCGGCATCGCCCAGGCGTAATCGGGATCGCCCGCGGCCAGGAACGCTTCGTAGTCGGTCTCGCCGATGGAGGCGCCGTCCCCGGCGAATTCCGGATCGTCGTAGTCGATGACGAGGGGCGAGACGCCGGCCCGGTCGAGCGCCTCGCGGCCGATCCGCGCGAATTCGCGATCGACGATGAAGACCTTGGCCTCGCCGTGGTCGAGGCAGAAGGCGAGCGCCGCCGCGTCG
>NZ_BPRD01000626.1 GCF_022179745.1 Methylorubrum podarium | reverse complement strand
CCGGGCACAGATTTAAAATGTGCTTCGAGTATTCGTTAAATCCTATGAGGGCCACCCTTTGGTCGGGCTGATTGCAGACGTTTATGATATTTTGCAA
Organism: Methylorubrum podarium; assembly: GCF_022179745.1. Classification (GTDB taxonomy): domain Bacteria; phylum Pseudomonadota; class Alphaproteobacteria; order Rhizobiales; family Beijerinckiaceae; genus Methylobacterium; species Methylobacterium podarium. Next base: position 3,502 of record NZ_BPRD01000626.1, on the reverse strand, counting down.
GCCCTCCCAATCAACGAAAACCGAAGGAGTTTGTGTCGCAACGTAATCCAATTTCGCTCTCCCACTGTTTGATTGCGATTATCGGCTTAAGTTCTTGGTCGCAGAGTTCACCGCAGGTACGCTTCCTGACGAACATTGCCACTCGCTGGGCTGCAAGCGGATTTAGAGCCAATGGCACGAAACTTAAGCTGAGACAGGTCTGAGCGAGCGAGCTAGATCGGCATCATCTGCATCGATATGGAGTATAGCAATCCGTTCGCCGGGTCAGTCGGCAAGGGCTTGCTGTAAACGTGTGAGGCAGACCACCTGCCTCCCCGATGCTTGGCGTAGGCCTCTGCCTCTTTTGCTAGGTATTGGGCGACCTCGCTTGGGTCTCCGGATCGAACAGAAACTGACAGAGTGCAGTCGATGTGTTGGACGACCTTCTCGATATGAAGAAGCTCGGAGGCCACAACATGCTCCGCCGTGGCATCGCTCTTGGCACGCTCGCCGTCACCGAACCGTTCGAAAATCATTGGCCTACCTCAATGCCGCGAGTCAAATCGGAGGACGCCAGACCATTACGGCCGTTTTGATGTTGGGCGCCCCCTTTAGGCTCCGGTACTATCGCTTGTTACCGGTCCGCTCGAAATACTTCACCATGCTTTGGTTGAAGCCAAAATGCCTCGTGACCTCAGGCTTTACGTAAATAATATTATACTGGTGCTCGAACTCGAAATCTCTGGCGACCGGCACGAACCCGAGGGAAGATAAGAACTCATCTACGTCGGAGGCTAGCCACTGCGCTGACCAGTGAGGCTTTTCCTCAACCTCCACGATAAGGCTTCGAGTCCTCGACAAGGTTCGGGTAGCTCCAGACAGAGCTTGCTTTAAAGCGCCTTCCACATCGATCCAGGCGGAAAAGTCGTCCATCCCGAACTGGGCGTCGTTCAAAAAACCATCTAGGGTTACTGCATCGACAGAGACCGTTTCATACTCAACGTCACGATAGCTTTCATGCGCGTCGCTTACGTTGCGTTTGAGCAGGCTGTCGTCGCCTTTAACGGGAGATGCGTCTTGTCCACTGCGCTTTCGCTGAACTTGGAAGCTAATCGTTCCATGGTCGGCACTGGAGACGGCGAGATGGTGATACTCGACGTTGATGCCGGCAAAATCATGCTCGGAAGTGAAGTGCTTGTAATTGTATGGGTTTGCCTCAAACGCAATTACGCGCGAGGACGGGTGCAGGTGCCGGATCGTTCGGGAAAAGTGGGCATCGAAGGCGCCAAACTCCAAAAATGTTTTCGGTCTGACGAACCCTTGAATGTCGTAAAATAGATCAGTAAGCGCCCTGTGCGAGTAAAGGCGGCCTTCGGACGTTGTCAGATCAAAAAGTGCAGCGGTCGACAGTAGCGATGATCTATTGCTGTTCATAGCGCAGGTTCCTAGAGTGTTGCTATTATTTCGGTAGATCGATTTCGAGCCCGTCGAACTCGCTGCCGTCTAGCCAGACCCAGATCGGTCCATGTGAAGAGAATGCGGCGACCGAGAATGTGTTGGCGCTCTCGACGCTGAGGCGCGCGCCTTCAGGCAGCGTCACCTCCCGTCCCTCCGCGTCACGGGCGCGAACCGGTCGCGTTGCCGTCAAGCGGGTGAAGGGTGGCACCAACCCGATGGTTGCCCGCCGCCTTGCCTGAGGAAATTCGTGCACCGCCACGGCTGCTGGCTCCCTGGTTCGGAGCTGTACCCTTACCGGCGCTGCCGTGAAACGCCAACCTGAGAGACCCGAAAATGCGCCTTCCCCTCCTCTTCGCTACTCTGCTGTTAACCGGTTCGGCGCTTGCACAGGACGCGCAGCCACCCGCGCAGCAGGCGTTGGCGCATATGGTCGGCGAGGCGCAGCAGCGTGAAGCGAATGGCCTGTTGCAGATCTATGCGCTGCGTGCCGAGATTGCCGCCGAGAAGAGGCGCGCCGAACAGGCCGAGTCCCGGCTGAAGGCGTACCAAGAGTCGGCTGGGACGAACTAGTCCCGCCCCACCCATCCAGGGCCGCCCGCGGGCGGCCTTCTGCCGATCGGACCGACCATGCTCCTGCAACGCCTCGCGGTGCGGGCCGCTCTTGCTTGCCTCGTGCTCGTGAGCGCGCCCGCCCGCGCCGATTGGACCGGAACCGCGTCCTTCTACGGGCACGAGTCTGGCCGCCTCCGGGCCGACGGCAAGCCGTTCGTGCCCGAGGCGCACGGGGCGGCGCACTGGACGCTTCCGCTCGGGACGAAGGTTCGGGTCACCGATCTCACCTCCGGCCGCCACATCGACGTGCGGGTCAACGACCGCGGCCCCCACACCGGCTCGGCCGGCTGATCGACCTCTCGCTCGGCGCGGCCCGCGCCCTCGGCATCACGCATTGCGGGCTCGCCGGGGTGAGCGTGTCCCGCCTCTAAACCCTCGCCGGCCTAATCGGTCAAAACCCGGTCAAATCTAGTCCACCCGCTAAGCCTCTGATCCGGCTTTGATCTGTCCGCATTCGGCGGCACCCGGTCAAAGCGCGGTCAAGAACTAGTCCACCCCCACAATCCGGAGACCACGATGGCCGTGAGCCTGAACCGCGCCGCCTTCTACGCGGCCGTGCGCGCATCCTTGTTCGGCGGGCGCCTGACAGCCTCGCAGGTCGCCGGCATGGACGCGATCCTCGACGCCGCGCCCTCGCTGCTCGGCACCACCTCGCTCGCCTACGCGCTGGCGACCACCTTCCATGAGACGGCGCGCACCATGCAGCCGATCGAGGAGTACGGTCGCGGCAAGGGGAAATCTTACCGGCCGACCGGCTTCTGGGGGCGCGGCTTCGTACAGCTCACCTGGGAGACGAACTATGCCAAGGCGACCGCGCGCCTGCGGCAGCTCGGCCTCCTGCGTGCGGACGAGGATCTGGTGAAGACGCCGAATCTCGCCATGCGCCTCGACCTGGCGGCGCCGATCCTCTTCTACGGCATGGTCGAGGGCTGGTTCACCGGCAAGAAGCTTGCCGACTACTTCGGCGGCGGTCGGTACGAGCCCGTCGGCGCCCGCCGCATCATCAACGGCACCGACAAGGACGACCTGATCGCGGGCCAGTGCGGCTCATTCGTCGATGCGCTGCGCCCCGCCGGGTACTCGGTGATCCCGATTGCACCAAACCCGCCCGGTGTGACAACGGCCGCGGCCGCCGCTGCACCTGCTGACAATCCGAAGCCCGCCCCCACCGGCGGCCTTTCTTCTGCGCCGAGCCCGGCGCCGTCCGCATCCTGGTTCGCGCGCCTGCGCGAGACCGTCCGCACCAACATGACCAAGGGGGCCTGACCGTGGGCGCGTTCCTCACCCTGTTCCCGGTCCTGATGCAGGTCCTCGGGCCCGTCCTCTAGAAAGTCATCCCGGACGAGGGGAAGCGCGCGGAGGCGCAGGCCGAACTGCAGCGGGCGATGCTCGATCAGAAGGCCTTCATCACGTCGGCCATGGCCTTGTTCAGGTCGGCCTTCTGATCGAGCAT
>NZ_BPRD01000625.1 GCF_022179745.1 Methylorubrum podarium | reverse complement strand
GACCATGCCGAAGCCCACGAGGTCGCAGGAACCGTCGCCGATCACCGGCCCGCGGGCGCCAGGAGCCTTGACGAGGCGCGAGTCGGTGCCGGCTGCGATGACGTGCAGCATGACGGTCCTCGCCAGGCGCGGTTCAGCAGCGCCGGAATTCGATCGGTCCGGTCGTCAGCGATGTCGGAGGTTGATCGCGGTCCGCGCCGGGCGCGGTCAGGTGGTGCTGTCGAGGGTTTCCCGCCGATAGAGGGTCACGAGGATCTCGCCGAGGCAGCCCATCTCCTCAGTGGTGTGCTGGTTGTACATCGACGTGGCTATCCGCTGCGATAAAGCGCCGGGTTTAGCCATGAAGTGGATGCAATCTATTCTAATATTTCCGCAATACGACCGGTTCTGACTTTGAAATCCGAAATGACGCGACCGATTATGAAATCCGGCCCCGATGGAATTCTGGAATTTTTCCGGAACGCGTATCTCTGACTTTTATTGTGCTTGCGAACTCCTCGATAGGCAGCAAGTGTATCGCGATACGGTCAAAATAAACTGCTTTATGATACATTTGTCAAGCAGTCGAGGAGGGCTCTTTTGATTTATTTTGCAGATCCCGCGCGTCACTTGCTTTCGTGCAACCTAAGCTCTGTCTGGATCGCCAAGTACGCGGCGGATGCCCTAGATGAGGATGTGCAGGCTGCGGACCTCCTGCCGGCGTGACGTGCCCATCGCTCTCGCCTGCCGCTTCCGCATCGTCTTCGTCCGAAAGGCGGCCGCCGTCTTGTCTGAAAAGGCGAAGCAGGAACAACGAGCGAGAGCCTCGTCCCGTCCTGGACGGGGCTCCCTTGCCGGACGGCGCACCGACGCCCGGCAAGGGACGCCCGGCAAGGATCGCGCGATCAGGCCGCTCGGCGCAGCGGCACCTTGATCGGCTCGAGCGGGGCGACGATCTCGGCGCGGCGCGGCTCGAACCAGGGCGGCAGCAAGAGGCTCTGGCCGAGTTCCTCGGGCGGCTCGTCGACGGCGAAGCCGATGTCCGAGGTCGCGAACTCCACCAGGATGCCGCCGGGCGAGCGGCAGTAGACCGAGTGGAAGTAGTTGCGGTCCTTGGACTCCGAGCAGTCGGTGTAGCCAAGACCCACGACATAGTCACGGAATTCGGCCTGCTCGGCATCGTTCCTCACCGCGAGCGCCACGTGGTGCACCGTGCCCTCGCCGAAGGTCCAGCTGCCCTGCGGCACGTCGGGATCGTGGCGGACGATGATGCTGCGGCCGGGGCCGCCCTCGCCGAGCTCGAAGCGCTGATAGCGCTCGTCCTCGGCGGTCTTCCTCATGCCGACCGCATCGACCAGGAACCGCTCCTGCTCGATCCGGTCGCGGACCGACATGGTGACCGAGTTGAAGCCGCGGACGGCGTTCTTGTCCTCGATCTCGTCGGTCACCCAGCCCCCACGGCCGTCCCGGTCGTCGCCGACCATCTCGAATTCGAGGCCCGCCGGATGCTCGAAGGCCACCACGGACTGGCCCAGGCGCCGGCTGATGCCGGTGGTCTTCACGCCCTTGTCCCTGAGGCGCTTGGCCCAGAAGTCGAGCGCATTCTCGGCTACCGAATAGGAGGTGACGGCCACCTGCCCGGTGCCCCTGCGCGCCTTCACCCCCGCCTGCCTGTAGGGGAAGGTGGTCATCACCGTGCCGATCTCGGCGTCCCTGTTGGCGTAGTAGAGGTGGTAGATCGGCGTCTTGCCGTCGAACAGCACGGTCTGCTTGATCAGGCGCTGGCCGATGATGCCGGTGAAGAAGTCGATGTCCTCCTGCGCCCCGGCCACGCAGGACGTGACGTGGTGGATGCCCAAAACGTACTGCTTGTCCATAGATTGCTCCTCCTCAAGTAAGCGGAACGCCGATCTTGCGCCGGCGTGAATTGATCAGGGCGCGACGCCGCGTTCCCGGTTCGAGAGCACGAAGTCGCATTGCACCGACCAAAACGGGTTGGGAAAGCCGAGGCGGGCCGCCTCGGCCGGGTCGTCCACGTGGCGGAAGGCGCCGATCAGGCTCTGCTTCACCCCGAACACCGCGTCCGAGTGCAGATAGGGGCAGTCCGGCGTGAAGATGTGGGTGGTGATCGGCTGGCAGCCTTGGGCGCCGACGATGAAGTGCACATGCGCCGGGCGGTAGGGATGGCGGCCGAGCGCCGCGAGCAATCGGCCCACCGGGCCGTCGTCGGGAATCGGGTAGAAGCGCGGCCGGACCGAGCGGAACCAGTAGGTGCCGTCGGCATCGGTTTGAAAAATCCCGCGCAGGTTCATCGAGGGCTGAAGGCCCTGCTGCTGCACGTCGTAAAAGCCTTCGTCGTTGGCCTGCCACACGTCGAGCAGGGCGCCGGCGATCGGGCGGCCTTCGAGGTCGGTGACCCGGCCGCGCACCACCATCGGCTCGCCCTTTCCGTCGAGGCAGATGGTGTCGCCGTTGGCCCTCCGCGGGGCGTCGGAGACGTGGAAGGGGCCGAGCACGGTCGTCTCGGTCGCGCCGGAGGGTTTGCGGTTGTTGATCGCATCGACCAGCATCGAGACGCCGAGGACGTCGGAGAGCAGGATGTACTCCTGCCGCCAGTCCGTGGAGATCTGGCCGGTGCGGGTGAGGAACCGGACGGCCTCCATCCATTCCTCCTGCGTGGGCTCGACCTCCTTCACCACCGCATGCAGGTGCGGGATCAGGCAGGCCATGATCTCGGAGAGGCGCCCGTTCTTGGCCTGCGCGTTGCGGGCGACCACCACCTCGGCCGAGTTCTCCTCGGTGAAGTAGCCGTCGCGGGCCTGTGTACCGGAGGGGTGATCCATCGAAGCCTCCCTTACGCTGCCGCCGAGGCGGGCTCGGCGCAGGCGCGACCGAGGATGCGGCGCAGGGCTGCCGAGAGCTGCGCCGCGGCGTCGGCCGCCGCGCGCGGGGCGCGGAAGGCGACGTAGCCGTCCGGCCGGACCAGCACGGCGCCGGTCTCCTCGGTCTCGCGCAGGCGTGCCCAGTCGCCGAAAAGGTCGTGCAACGCCTGCCCCGGCCCGATGACCTGCGCTGCGATCTCGACGCCGGTCTCGGCGGCCGCCGCCTGGGCGGCCGCCACCCAGGCTTCGCCGCCGATGCCGGTGAGCAGGGTGAAACGGCCGGCGCCGACCACGTCGAGGCTGGAGATCTGGCGCCCGGCCCGCTCCAGCCAGACATGGGGAAGCTTGGCGCCGGGGCGCGTGGTGGGCTGGTGGTAGAGCTCGGGGTCGCGCCGCCAGTCCGGCTCGGGCGTGCCGTCCGGCACCACGGCCTCCGAGACGTAACGCTGGTTAAGCTCGACGCCGTGGGCGTTGAACTCGTAGTTCTTCAGTTCGATCGCCGCGCACAGCCGCTCGCGCCGGCCGGCGCCGGCCTCGGTGGCCTCCTTGCGCGCGGCCAATTTGGCCAGCATCTCGGCGCCCGTCCGGGCTTCGGCGAGGCCCAGCGCCTCGAAGATCGGACCGAACTGGCTGATCGACTTGTTGGCCCGCTCCACGATCTGCCGGGCGATCGGGGCGCGCTCGTCCTCGTAGCTCTGCAGCAGCGACGGATCGGCCTGGCCGCGCACCACGGCCGCGAGCTTCCAGGCAAGGTTGTAGGCGTCCTGCACCGAGGTGTTGGAGCCGAGTCCGTTGGACGGCGGGTGGCGGTGGATGGCGTCGCCCATGCAGAACACGCGCCCGCGCATGATCTTCTTGGCGAACATGTTGTTCACGGTCCAGAGCGAGTAGGACTTGATCTTGACCTCGATCGACGGGTCGCCGACCAGCGAATGCACGACATCGATCGCCATCTGATCGGTGACGTCGGGCGGGGGCCCGGCGATGTCGTAGCCCCAAACGATCAGCCACTCGTTCCAGGGCCGCACCATGCGCACCAGGCCCATGCCGATGCCGCCGACGTCGGCGCCCTCGCGCACGACCCAGTAGAGCACGCTCGGGCGGTGGGCGACGTAGCGCGACAGGTCGGCCTCGAACACGATGTTCATCGAGCCCGCGACGCCCATCTTGCCTTCCATCGGAAGGCCGACGTCCTCGGCCACCTTGGACCGGCCGCCGTCGGCGCCGATCAGGTACTTGGCGCGGATTTCGTACGCCTCGCCCGAGAGGCGGTCGCGCACGGTGGCGGTGACGCCGTCGGCGTCCTGCGCGTGGCCGAGATACTCGGTGTCGAAGCGCAGGCGGCTGCCGCGCGCGGCGGCGTTGCCGAGCAGGATCGGCTCCAGGAAATTCTGGGGCAGGTCGCAGATCTCGGTCGGGCTGGCGAGGTCGTAATCGGCCTTGCGGCTCGGATGGGTGCCCCAGGAACGCAGGCGCCCCAGCTCCTCGCCGGCGAGCGCGGTGCAGAACACGCTGTTGCCCATCAGGGCCTGCGGCACCGCCTTGGTCTTGGCTTCCTCCTCGACGCCGAGGTCGCGAAAGATCTCCATGGCACGCTGGTTGGTGATGTGCGCGCGCGGCGTGTCGGACAGCCAGCGGTACTTGGTCACCACCATGTTGCGGATGCCGTAGCTGGAGAGCGCCAGGGCGGCGGTGGACCCGGCGGGGCCGGAGCCGACGATCAGGACATCGGTCTCGATCATGATCTCCTCCGGGATCAGGCGGCTTCGAGGGCGAGGGCGATGCCCTGGCCGACGCCGACGCACATGGTGGCGAGCGCCCGGCCGCGGCCCAGATGCTTGAGGCCGACCGCGGCCGAGCCGGCGATGCGGGCGCCCGAGGCGCCGAGCGGATGGCCGAGCGCGATGGCGCCCCCGTTCGGGTTCACGTGGCCCGCCTCGTCCGGCAGGCCGAGCCCGCGCAGCACCGCGAGCGCCTGGCTGGCGAAGGCTTCGTTGAGCTCGACGAGGTCGAAGTTCCCGATCGACAGGCCCAGGCGCCGCAGCAGCTTGCGGGTCGCCGGCACCGGGCCGACGCCCATGATGCGCGGGGGCACGCCGGCCGTGGCGGCGCCGAGGATGCGGGCCATCGGCGTGAGG
>NZ_BPRD01000624.1 GCF_022179745.1 Methylorubrum podarium | reverse complement strand
GGCGCGAAGGCGTCGAGGCGGCCGGTGACCGGCGAGACCGGGGCCCAGCGCTCGGAGATGACGCCGTCGGCGACCCAGGCCGGATCGCGCGGGGCGCGGGCGGCGCGGGCGAGCCACTCGCGGGAACGGCCGCTCTCGGCACCGTGCTCGGCGGCCTCGATCCGCGCCATCATCCGGCAGACGCGCGCCGTCGGCCGATCGTCGGTCAGGGGCGCCAGGGCCTCGCGGGCGCGGGCGAAATCCTTGGCCTCGGTCGCCGCCTGGGCGATCACGAGGCGCGATTCCGGATCCCAGGACGAGAGCTTGGCAAGGTTCTCGGCGCGGGCCAGCCGGTCGCGGGCGGAATCGCCCGTGCGCAGGTTGAGGTAGACCTTGGCGAGCTCCGGATGCGGGGTCGCCTTCCAGGCCGCCTCGACGATCTTGGCGGCCTTGCGCAGGTCGTTGCGCCGGGCGAGCAGCCGGCCGGCGATGACGGCGGCCGGCACGAGGTCAGGGGCGAGCTTGACGGCCTTGAGCGCCTGCTCGGCCGCGGTCTCGGGCTCGCCGGCCTCGTGGCGCTGGGCGGCCGCCGTGAGCAGCACGGCCTGCTGCCGGCGGGCGGCATGCTTGTCCATCAGGCCCAGGGACGCGCGGCGCTCCACGGTCTCGGTGGCGGCGGACCACTCGCCGTCGGCGCACTGCGCCTCCAGAACCGCCTCGTTCGCCCAGGTGACGCTCGGCGCGAGCCGGGCGGCCTCGGCGGCGTAGGCGCGGGCGGCGCCCTCGTCCTCGCGGCGGCGGGCCTCGACGAACAGGCCGCGCAGGCCGAGCACGCGGGTCTCGGGGTCGTCCGCCATGCGCTGGAAGGCGCGCTCGGCCGCGTCCCGGTCGCCGGAGATCTGGGCGGCCTGGGCCTTGAGGAGGAGCGTCAGCGGCTGGCTGCCGAGTAGGCGCTCGGCGTCGCCCGCGTGGCGGCGGGCGGCGAGCGGGTCACCGGAGCCGACGGCGATCATGCCGCGCGAAAGCGAGGCGAGACCCTTGTTGCGCCGCCGCTCGCGGGTCGAGCGGCTGATGCTGGCGGGCAGGCCGATCACGCCGGTCACGATCGCCCAGATGAGGCCGATGACGATCGCCGCCACCAGCACGCCGGTGAGCGCGATGGCGAGGCTCATGCCGATCTCGTAGCCGTTCCAGACGACGGTCACGGTGCCCGGATGGTCGGCGATCCACACCGCGCCGTAGGCGGCGACGGCCAGGAGGGCCAGGAAGACGAGG
>NZ_BPRD01000623.1 GCF_022179745.1 Methylorubrum podarium | reverse complement strand
TCGCCGAGGGCGACGTCGAGGACATATTCGAGCCCGAGACCTATGTCGGCATTGTCAACGGCGCCTTCGAGCTCAAGGGGCGTTCCGCACTGACCCTAGCCAAGCTTGACAAGGATGCACCGGGCCCCGGCCGGCTGGTGAAGCGCATGGAGACGGTGTTCAGGATCCTCCCGGCATCCACGCCGGAATTCGACCACTTCAGCCCGGCTGATTGGCTCATCCGCAATCCCAGTTTCCTGGACGGAAACGGCCCTGGCGTCGTGACGACCCTCGACAACGGTGAGAAGGTCATCGAGGCCATCAACGCTGCTTTGCCACGGTAACCGGTCAACCCGACGCTTTTCACCGCGACAGGCGACCCGAGCGCCTCGCCCGCACGAAGGGCCGGCAACAGTCGTCAGTGGACGCTCTATTGCACCGTATATCCCTGCCATAACTGTGCCCGGCACCTCGTCACCGCCGGGGTGAAGCGGGTCTATTACGTCGAGCCTTACGTGAAGAGCCTCGCGGTCGAGCTTCACTCCGACACCATCGTTACGGAACTTCCGCAACGGCCCAAGGACGGAAAGGCGCCGACCCAGGCCCAGATGGTCATCGTTCCATTCACCGGCGTCGGCGAGCGAATGCATGAGGATTTCTTCATCAAGAAAGGTGATCTGAAGGACGAGCACGGCACGTTCGTGCCTCCCGGCGGGGGCCTGCCCGAACATGCCGTCCGGCTGCGTGACTTGGCCTCCGTCGAGAGGCGTGCCGCCTCCTTGGTCCCGGAAGCCTGACGATGGCCGAACGCAAGATCCTCAGCTTCCCGACCCGGGCGCTGGCGCCGCATGCCGTCCCGTCCATGCCGGACCTGCAATACACCCTCTTCCCCGGCCAGGACGACTGAGAGGGCGCCGTCGCCTTCGTCGACATCGAGGGGCTGACGGAGGAGCCTCTGCTGCGCCTGATTGCGACCAACGCCGCGCGGGCACTCGTCGATCTGAGGCCGCGACCCGTCTTCCAGCGTCCCCGCTTCCGGCACAAGAACGTCGTCTTCTACCTGCACGACCGGGACATCCGGTACGTCGAGTTCGCGCTGATGGCGCGCTGGCCATCCCGGGACAAGGCCGTTGCCGCGATGCATTCCTCCGAGGCATACGCCAAGATCGAGCCGGTCCTCGAACACGGGCTGGCCATCTGCCTCTACGACCAGTCCGCCGAGGACCTCGGCTGGCTCGATGAGATGCGGCGCCTGCTCAGGCATTCGAAGGGATATCGGGCCGAGGTGAACCCGCGCTCCTTGACCGGCATGCCGGTC
>NZ_BPRD01000622.1 GCF_022179745.1 Methylorubrum podarium | reverse complement strand
GCAGGATCGACAGCACCAGCATCACGGCGGCGGCGACGAGGAACACCTGGAGCAGGCCGAAGCGCTCGGAGGCAATCACCCGGTCGATGTCGCCCCCCTGGGTCGAGACCATCAGCACGCCGCGCACCGAGCCCGCCCGCTGGATCGGCACCGCCACCGAGACGATGGTCTCGCCGCGCTCGTTGCGCCGGGAGATCGTACCGCGCGAGCCCTTCAGCGCCGCCAACATTGCCGCCGAGGAGAAGCTTTGGGAGACCGTGGCGATCCCGTCGGCCGCGGCCTCGGTCCAGGTCACCTGCAGCGCCTCCGCGCCCTTTCGCGCGCGCCACCAGGAATCGGCCACCACCGCCACCGCGCCGGGCAGGCGGTGGATCGAGTGGACGCCCGGCATCGCCCGCACCTCCGCCTCGTTGGCGATGGCCCGCGGCTCGGTGCCGAGATGCGGCGCGTGCTGCACGGCCGCGTGCAGCATGCCCTCGACGCGGATGTCGATGGCGTAGGTCGCCCGGCCGGTCGCCTTGTCGCGCATGTCGAGCCGGGCCACCGGCCGGCCGATCCAGCGGAAGGTCTTGGCGTCTTTCAGCGCGACATCGTCCCGCGGCTGGAGCGCGAGGGCGGCTTCGGCGAGTTCGCCGTAGCCGAGGGTCCGGCCGGAGGCGGCGTGGATCACGCGTCCGTCCGCGGTCGTCAGGCTGTCCTGCGGCACGGCGAGCCGGGCGGCGGCGGCGCGCAGCAGCATCTCGCGGGCGGTGGCACCGAGCCGGCGCATCGCCTCGAAGCTCGACCGGGTCGAGAAGCTGCCGCCGGTCATGCGCAGGCCGTTGACGACGGCGTAGTCGGGGCCGGGCGGGGCGCATTCCACTGCGAACCGGGCCGGATCGAGGTCGAGTTCCTCGCCGATGGTCTGGGCGAGCCCGGTATTGATGCCCTGGCCGCCCTCCACGAACGGGCTGAGCAGGCGCACGGAGCTGTCCGGCCGGATCTCGAGGAAGGCGGCGACCCGGGTGCCGGGCTTCGGCGCGACCGCCGCCGGCCCTTCCGCGCGGGTCTGCGCGGCGGCGCCGCCCGGAAGGTCGATGCCCAGCAGGAGCGCGCCGGTGGCGATGCCGAGAAAACCGCGGCGCGAAAGGTTTTGGACCGGCTCGGGGCCGGGTCGGTCGGCGATGCCGAGGCGACGCAGCGGCGTGAGATCGTTCATCCTCGCCTCCCTCAGGCCGCAGCCTGCCGCACGGCGGCGGCGATGGCGTTGTAGGTGCCGCAGCGGCACAGGTTGGTCATCGCGGCGGCGATCTCGTCGTCGGAGGGTTTCGGGGTCTCCTTGAGCAGGCCGGTCGCGGCCATGACCTGGCCGGACTGGCAGTAGCCGCATTGCGGCACCTCGATCCCGACCCAGGCCGCGACGACCCGGGCGCCGACCGGATCCGCCTCGATCGCCTCGATGGTGGTGACGCCCTGCGCGCCGACGCTCTCCACCGGCAACTGGCAGGAGCGGACCGCCTGACCGTCGAGCAGCACCGTGCAGGCACCGCACTGGCCGATGCCGCAGCCGTATTTCGTGCCGGTCAGGCCGAGCGCGTCGCGCAGCACGAAGAGGAGCGGCGTGTCCGGCTCGGCGTCGACACTGTGCTGCCGACCGTTGATCGTGAGATTCACCATCGATCGATGCCTCCGAGGCTTCGTCTGAGCGCATCCATGGTCATCGCTGGCCTGGCATGCGGCAACGCCATAAACGCGGCGATTTCGGACATGCCGGCGAAGGGGGCGTACCCCGCCTTTCTCCGTTGGGCGGCACGCGACCGGCGCCAGGAACGGTGGTCGCGTGCCGCCCTCGCTCAGGCCCAGCCCTCCAGCACGATCTTGCCCCTGGCCCGCCCGCTCTCGATCAGCGCATGGGCGCGGCGGAGGTTGGCGGCCGAAATCGCCCCGAAATGGTCGGCCACCGTGGTCTTCAGGATGCCCGCATCGACGAGGCGCGCGACCTCGTCGAGCAGGCGGCCCTGCGCATCCATGTCGGCGGTGGCGAACATCGTGCGGGTGAACATGAACTCCCAATGCGTCGAGACGCTCTTCTGCTTGAACGGCAGCACGTCGAGGGACGCGGGATCGTCGATCAGCGCGAACCGGCCCTGCGGCGCGATCAGGGTGCCGATCTCAGGCAGGTGCCGGTCGGTATGGGTGGTCGAGAACACGAAGGCCGGGGCGCCGAGGCCGAGCGCCGCGACCTCCGCCGCGAGCGGGCGAGTGTGATCGATGACGTGGTGGGCGCCGAGCGTCCGGCTCCACGCCGCCGTCTCTGGTCGCGAGGCGGTGGCGATCACGGTCAGGTCGGTGAGCCGTCGGGCGAGCTGGACGGCGATGGAGCCGACGC
>NZ_BPRD01000621.1 GCF_022179745.1 Methylorubrum podarium | reverse complement strand
GCGCCGCCGGGCCTGACCGCCGAGCCCCAGGCCCGTCTTCCCGCCGTGGCCGTCAGGCTGTCGTTCCGGCGCGTTTGTCCGGCTGTGCCGCATTGCGGCCGTCGCCCCATGGGTCTAGCACGCGAGCAGAACCCTGTTTCTCGCGAAGGACCGTCCCCGTGACGCTGAACCCCGCTCCCAATTCCTTCCGCACCGGGCCGGACGAGCGCGGCCGCTTCGGCATCTTCGGCGGCCGTTTCGTGGCCGAGACGCTGATGCCGCTGATCCTCGACCTCGAGAAGGCCTACGCCGACGCCAAGGCCGACCCGTCGTTCAAGGCGGATATGGAGTCCTACGGCACCCACTATATCGGCCGGCCGAGCCCGCTCTACTACGCGGAGCGCCTGACCGAGCACCTGCGCGCGACGGCTCCGGCGGGGCAGGGGGCAAAGATCTACTTCAAGCGCGAGGAGCTGAACCACACCGGCTCGCACAAGGTGAACAACGTGCTCGGCCAGATCCTGCTCGCCCGCCGGATGGGCAAGCCGCGGATCATCGCCGAGACGGGTGCCGGTCAGCACGGGGTCGCCACGGCGACGCTCTGCGCGCGGTTCGGCCTCAAATGCGTCGTCTACATGGGCGCCGTCGACGTCGAGCGGCAGGCGCCCAACGTGTTCCGCATGAAGATGCTGGGCGCCGAGGTGGTGCCGGTGCAATCGGGCACGCGCACCCTCAAGGATGCGATGAACGAGGCCCTGCGCGACTGGGTCACGAACGTCGCCGACACCTTCTACTGCATCGGCACCGTGGCCGGCCCCCATCCCTATCCGGCGATGGTGCGCGACTTCCAGTCCGTCATCGGCATCGAGACGAAGCGCCAGATGCAGGAGCTGGAGGGCCGCCTGCCGGACTCGCTCGTCGCCTGCATCGGCGGCGGCTCGAACGCCATGGGCCTGTTCCACCCCTTCCTCGACGACCGCGAGGTCGAGATCTACGGCGTCGAAGCGGCCGGCCACGGCGTGCAGAGCGGCCTCCATGCCGCCTCGCTCACCGGCGGTCGCCCGGGCGTGCTGCACGGCAACCGCACCTACCTCCTGATGAACGAGGACGGCCAGATCGCCGACGCGCACTCGATCTCGGCCGGCCTCGACTATCCCGGCATCGGTCCCGAGCACGCGTGGCTGCACGAGATGGGCCGCGTCACCTACCTGTCCGCGACCGACGCCGAGACGCTGGAGGCGTTCAAGCTCTGCTCGATGCTGGAGGGCATCATCCCGGCGCTCGAACCGGCCCACGCGCTGTCGAAGGTGCTGGAACTCGCGCCCACCAAGCCGGCCGAGCACCTGATGGTGATGAACCTGTCCGGACGGGGCGACAAGGACATCCCGCAGGTGGCCCAGATCTTCGGCCAGACGCTCTGAGCGGGAGAACGGCCGCGCGGTTCGCAACAGACCGTTGACACCGCCACGCCCTTCTCCATATACCGCGCCCACCGGACGACGCCTCGGCGCCGTCCGCCCCTGTGGCGGGGTAGCTCAGCTGGTTAGAGCAGAGGAATCATAATCCTTGTGTCGGGGGTTCAAATCCCTCCCTCGCTACCACCATCCTTCAGCCTTCACAGGCACTGAGACCGAGCCCTGGACCTGCCGTCCGGGGCTTTTCGTTTTCGGGCGGATTGGTCTGCGACCGCCGACGGCTCCGGCTGCTCGGCCGGCACACCCTGCACGGCGTCGAGCGCATCGACGGGCTCGCGAACGCGGCCGACGGAACCGCTCTCGTGGATCGGCCTTGTTCGTCGACCTTCGTCGCGGATCTCGCCCCCGATGGACAAGTTCCTCTACTACCTCGTCACGCTGCTCGAATCCGCAATGTCGGTCGTCGGCATCCGCGCAGCCTACGAGGAGCCGCGCTACGCGGTGGTCGAACGGCTCGACCGCGGAGTCGAGATTCGGGCCTACGACGCGCGCGTGGCGGTCGAGACGGACGCCAGGGGCCAGCAGGACGGCGAGGCGTTCGGGCGCCTGTTCCGCTACATCACCGGCGCGAACGGCGGCGAAGCCCGCATCGCGATGACGGCGCCGGTCGAGTCCGGCGGCCGCCTGATCGCGATGACCGTCCCGGTCGAGCAGGGTGCGGCGGGCACGATGCGGTTCTACCTGCCCCGTACGGTCGCCGAGGCCGGGGCGCCCGAGCCGACCGAAGCCGGCGTCCGGCTGGTGCGGATTCCGCCGGAACGGCTGGCGGTGCTGCGCTTTTCCGGCAGCGCGACGCCCGAAGCGCGTGACGCGCAATCCCGCCGCCTCGCCGAGGTGCTGGAGAGAGCCGGACGGAGGCCGGAGGGGCCGCCCTTCTTCATGGGCTATGATCCGCCCTTCTCGATCCCCTTCCTGCGGAGAAACGAGGTCGCCGTGCGGCTCCCGTTCGCGAAGACGTGACCCGTGGAGGTTTTCCTTCCGACCTGTCGCCCACGGCTGGATCGGAGCGGCCGCACGGCCGCTGTCCCACGGTTTCCGGTTGATCGCCTCGGACATTGATTATCCCCTCATCGCGAGCGGCTGCGAAGCGATCCAGAGCGCGCCCTATCCGGAAAGGTCGCGCCCTGGATCGCCACGGC
>NZ_BPRD01000620.1 GCF_022179745.1 Methylorubrum podarium | reverse complement strand
GAATCGTGTCGGGTGCGCCATTCACGAACAAAACTGGGCACTCCGGCCGGAGCGGCCCCGCCACCCATCACCAGACGCTCCAGAACCGTCCGCCGCCCGTGGATACGGATTTCCGTATCACCGACCTCGACCTTGTCGATGACGGCGCGCAGGTATGAGCGGCGGAAGGACATGTCGCCGGTCAGCACGTTCTGGCGCATGACCTCGACGAAAGCCGCGATCTTGTCCTCTGTGACCCGCGCATCGGGGCGCATTTCGGCGACGGCCCGGTCAAAGGCCGTTTGGGCAATGTCCCGCTCGGTCTTGATGGCAGAGACTCGGTCTTTCAGGGTCGGGTCTGCGGGATCAGCGATGCCGTTCTCGATGGCTTGATAGAGGCGGTTCAGCCGGTTTTCGGCGTCGGTGAGCTTCGCCCGGAGCGCCGACAGGCGGCTTACGTGGTCTTCGTCCTTGCGGGTCTGGCGATCCATCAGGCCGCGCAGCAGCGCACCCACCCGCTCCGGGGTCAGGAGCTGTTCGCTGATCCGCTCCATGACTGCATCATCAAGCCGGTCCATGGGTACCGAACGGCCCTTGCAGGCCGTTTTGCCCTTCTGCGCGCAGGTCGCGCAGACATAATATCGATACCGGCCTGACTTCCCCGTACGGATCGTCATGCCCCCGGCGCAGCTGGCGCAGGTGGCGATGCCAGTGAGCAGGATCGGCCCGGTGACAACGCGCGGCGGCGCGGCCTTCGGATTGCGGGCCTTGAGGCTCGCCTGGAGGGCATCGAATTTGGCCGGTTCGATGATCGGATCGCAAGCAACGACGATGTGCTCGGAGGCCGGCTTTTCCTTGCGGGTCTTGGAGTCCTTGCGGTTGAACACCGCCTCACCCTTGTACACCGTGTTGGTGACAAGGCTATGCAGCGGACCAATGCCCCACCGCGCCCCGCCGCGCGTGCGGTAGCCGCGTTCGTTCAGCCAGCACACCGCCGCCTTGATACCCATGGGGCCGGAGATACCGTCTCCTTCCATCAGGAGCCGGAAGATGAGGCGCACGGTCTCTGCCTCGACAGGGTCGACGGCGAGCTTTTTCTTGATGCGCGCGCCGCGCTCCCCGGCCGCCACAGTCGTGTAGCCAAACGGCGGAGCCGCACCATTCCAGAAGCCCTGCCGGGCATTCTCGTTCATGGAGCGGCTGACGTGTTTGCGGATTTCGTTCGACTGGTATTCGTCGAACAGTGCGAAGACTTGCCGGACCATGACGCCGACGGGGTCATCGCCCACTTCCTGCGTCATCGAGACAAGTCGCACGCCAGCTTTCGCGAGACGGCGGACGTGCATTTCCTGCAAGAACGCATCGCGCATGAAGCGGCTAAGCGAATGCACCAGCACCACGTCGAAGGGTGAGCCGCCGCCAGTGGCGATCTCAAGAAGGCGTTGCAGCTCTGGCCGGTTGTCGGTTGTGCCGGATAAGCCGGCATCGACGAATTCGGCAGCTACGGTCCAGCCGCGCGCAGTGCAGAAGGCTAATGCCTGCCGGCGCTGATCCGGAATGGAAAGGTCACTCTCCGCCTGCCGGCCTGTGGACACGCGCAGGTAAAGCGCGGCCCGGAGCGGCGCGCCCTGATCGGCAGATGCGGACATGGTCTTCATCGCGCTCGTCTCCGAACCCGGTTTGCTTGGTCGATATCAACATGGGTTTGCGGCTGATCCGAGTCGGAAATGCCGGAATCCTTGGCTTTGGGCGGAGTTTCGCCCGCCATCACGGCCCGGAATGCGGCCATCAGGAAGGCTTCAACGGCGTCCAACTCACCGTCCGAAACCGGCAGGTCCGCAAGATCATCGGCCACGCGGAAGCCGTGGCGCTCCGCATGCGCGATATCGGCCAGCTTGTGGTCGCGCGTGTCCATGGCCGGACACTGCCCGGCAGCATCCCTGCTGGATTGAGCACAGTCTGGTCACGTCAGTCGGGAAAACCGGGTCTGCCGGGCATCCGGCCTTGTGGCGTTTCGGAGAGGATCGCAGCGGTGACGGCCCGCAGTCGTCGGCGCAACGGCCTGCCCGCTCCTTCGCATGCGCTCCCGTGTTGGCCGTGTTCTCTGCGGTGCGCCGCCTCCTTGGCAAGCCGTCCTGTCCCTCCGCGTCGAAACGCAAAAAACAAGGCCGGAGGACGCCATGAACCAGACCAGTCTCTTTTCCCGCAACGTGATCCATCAGGGTGATTGCATCAGCGTCATGCGCCGGATGCCCGCCCGCTCGGTGGACTTCATCCTGACCGACCCGCCCTATCTCGTGCGCTATCAATCCCGCGACGGTCGCCGCATCATCAATGATGACAATGGCCGCTGGCTCGGACCGGCCGCGCGGGAGATGTTCCGGGTTTTGAAACCCGACAGCCTGTGCGTGAGCTTCTACGGCTGGACGCAAACGGACCGGTTCATGGGCGCCTGGCGCGCGGCCGGTTTCCGGATCGTCGGCCACATCGTCTTTCGGAAGAAATACGCGTCCGCTTCCCGGTTCGTCAGCTACACGCACGAGTCCGCCTATGTGCTGGCCAAGGGCCGCCCCGCTTTGCCGGAGAACCCGCCGGCTGATGTCATCGACTTCCCTTACACGGGGAACCGGCTGCATCCGACGCAGAAACCCGTGGCCATCCTGAAGCCCCTGATCGAGGCGTTCTGCCCCGAAGGCGGGCTGGTGCTGGACCCGTTCTGCGGTTCGGGATCGACCCTTGTCGCGGCTTGCGAGGCTGATTGTGACTATGTCGGCATAGAGCTGGACCGCAACTATCACCGGATCGCGGCGCGAAGGCTGGCGGCGTAACGCCCCGCCTTTTCGTGACGTTGCGCTATGGTGGGTTCTGGCACTGAACACGCCAAACCCACCCCCTGAAGGCAATACTGACCTCTCCGCCCCTCTACCGGGCAGGAATTGGCCCTGCGGATTACGCCGTTCCCTTAGGCAAGATAGACCGGCGGCAGTGCTGTGAGCGGTTTCGTTTTCATAAGGGAACGGAACACGCCGTCCATGCATCGCAGTGCCCACTGGTCGACGGGCATGCTGCAAGCCTTTCCTTGAAATAATAACCTGAACCTATGATTCAGTGACTCTGGTGTCGCCCCTGGGTTCTGGGCGTTTTGCGGCCAGCTTTGACGGTGATGGGCGGCCAGAAGCGGCGCGAGCAGTCGGACCATGAGCCCGATGCACATGCGCGAGCGCGGAGAGGCTACGACCTCGACCGCCACATAGCCCCCCTCCTCCAACTGCCTGAGATAGCGTTGCACCGAACGGCGGCAGCGCCCAAGTGCGCGTGCGAGGTAGGTGACCGTCACCGGCAGTACCCGCCCTTCTCTGTTCTGGCGATAGGTCAGCTCCGCGATCTTGCGCGCGCAGCGCCGCGCGCCGTCGGTTAGGTTCTGATCGTCTTCGATGCGCGCGGCCAGCTCCGGCACGTAGCCATTGCCCGTGTGCGAGACCGCGCGGCGCGGACGCTCGGTCGCCGCATACCGGTGGCAGGTTTGCAGTGATCGCTGGCGGCGCTCCGGATCGATTGTTGGGACGTGCAAAGTCTGGAACGACGAAGCGCGATTCTTGAGGGTGCGCGCCGATTCGATGAAAGCGGCCTGCGCGTCATTATGCATAGTCATTTGGTTTCTCCTTATCGTTCGGAGAAAACCCGCAGAGAATATGGGCGCGCGATCTCATCGCAAAAATGTATTGCGATTAGTTTTGGAGCATGAGATATTCGGAGTGCTGATTTCACGAATATCTCGATTTATCGAGCGACCCGCCCTTCTTGGCGGGTTTTCTTTTTGTTATTTCAAAATCGCCTCTTGAGTGATTGAAGACTGGCGCGGCTCTTGTGGAGCCACAACAAATTGTCAGCAATGTCTCCGGCTATAGCAAGTCGGTTTTCCCGCGATGCGGGTTTGCAGGGCTTTAGCGCACCGTTGTCTGATTCTCGGCGCGGCCCTGAGACAGCTGAATCGTGCGATTACCCACAGAATCACCGAATCTCTTGTCATATCTCGTGCCACGTAGCGCACGATTTGCTTCAGTTCTCGGCGGCGTGGGCCAGGGAACGGTATCAGCTAGCTAACTGCTAGCTTTCTGATAGCTACTTGGATGATAGCGACAAGCTACTTTCTGGATATCAAATAGCTATCCGATATCTAATAGATGTCTGCTTAGTATCCAGTAGCTACCGGATAACCAATAGATTGCTGTTTGGTAGCCATTAGCTATCTGGTATTATTTTACAAGAAGGTGATTCATTTAAACTTTTACATAGTGAGCGTGCATGCCTGTAGTCTCATTTGCCAATCCCAAAGGTGGCGCCGGAAAAACAACATCAGCTTTGCTTCTTGCAGGAGAGCTTGCCGCCAAAGGCGCGCGCGTCACCGTCATCGACGCAGACCCCGAGCGCTGGATTTCGCAGTGGGGCAAAATGCCGGGCAAGCCCTCTAACATCGACATCATCGCGGATGTGACCGAAGACACGATTGTCGATCTCATCGAGAACGCCGCCGCCAAAGCGCAGTTCGTCATCGTCGATCTTGAAGGCACGGCCAGCCTCATGGTCGCCAATGCCATCGGCATGTCAGACCTTGTCATCATCCCGGCGCAGGGTGCGTCCATGGACGCGAAG
>NZ_BPRD01000619.1 GCF_022179745.1 Methylorubrum podarium | reverse complement strand
GCCACCGTCGCGGCGTTGGTGACCACCGCGATGTCGGAGATGAAGCGCGCGTCCGTGAGGTTGCGGGCATCCACGAACAGCGAGACGCCGCCGTAGGTGAGGATCGCGCCGACCAGCACGATGGCGACGATCGCCCTGCCCTCGCCCAAGAGCCCGGTGACGGCGCCGACGATGGAGCGGGCAAAGCCCGAGATCTCGATCAGCTTGCCGAACACGGCGCCGAGCAGGAAGACGGGAAAGTACAGCTTCAGGAAGCCGACGAGCTTCTCCATGAACAGCCCGGAGAAGAGGGTCGGCACGGCCGACGGGTCGGTGAGCAGCACCGCGCCCATGGCGGCGACGGGGGCGAACAGGATCACCGAGAAGCCGCGATAGGCGATCCCCATCAGGAAGAAGAGCGCCGCGAGGCAGATCAGGAAGCTCAAGGTCCGCGCCCTCCCGGAAGCATCGTCCCGCACGCCGATCCCGGCCTGCAGGGTGACGCGGTCGTCTGGGGCCCGGCTTGTACGCCCCGTCACTATCATGGCCGTGCCGGTGACGGTTTCAATACGGCCAAGCCACCGATGTCACGGCGCAGGCAGGCGTGGCGGTCTCGGGGCGGGCTTGGGCGGCCTTTGACGGCCGGAGCAGCCCCCTTCGCTCTGTCCGACATCGGGAGCGGGGAGCACGACAAGCCTTTTTCACGCGGCCGGAATCGCGTCCGATCGGCCGATCGCCGCGATTGTTCGGATGCAACAATTGCACTAATATTGGCTTCGGAGACGCGACGTGCCGTGCCGATCGACAAGACCTTCGATGCGTTTCGGATCGAGCTCCGGTCCCGGGACCATGCCCCGCCCCATTTCCACGTGGTCGGCCCGGACTTCCACGCTCTGATCGCCATCCGCGATCTTCAGGTTCTGCGCGGGACGATCACGCGGCGGGCCCTCGCCGAAGTGGCCGCATGGGCAGGCGGGCGGCACGATGAACTGATGGCCGAGTGGAGGCGCCTCAATGAGCGCGACTGATCGAATCACGGTGGGCGAGCCGTTGCCGCGCCTCGCCTCGGTCGAGGCGGTCGGCGAGACGATCGGGTAGGGGGACGGCGCGGGCGGCGGCCCAGAACGGCTCGGGCCGGCGACCGAGGACGAAATGCGCGGCCACCGCCTGCG
>NZ_BPRD01000618.1 GCF_022179745.1 Methylorubrum podarium | reverse complement strand
CGCGCCGAGCGCGTCGCCGCCTCGGTCGCGATGCGCTGACGCGTCGTGTGTCGCCCACATGCCGGCCGTCAGTGCCGGCAGGCGCCCTCCCGCCACGCGCCGCCCGCATCGAGGCAGGCATCCTGCGCGAGGACGTCCCGCAGCCGCCAGCCGGCCGCGCTCGCCAGAACGGCGAGCATCAGCGCCACCACAATCCGCCGCCTGATTCCCGTTCGCATCGTCTGAGACCGAGAGCGCCTGCGTGACCCACCTCCATCCTAGCCCCCGGCCGCGCCGCGGGTCACGCGGCCCGATCCTGCTGGCGATCCTCGCTGCCGCCGCGGGAGCCGCCCAGGCCCAGGACCGCGAGGCGCCCGCGAAGAACGAGTGCCGCCGCACGCCGACACTGTCCGAGGGACCGGCTCTCGGCTTCGGGCGCGTCGTCGCGGCCGGCCGCACCGCCTTCGTCAAGGACGGGCTCGCGCAGACCGGCTGTCCCGATGCGGGCGCCGAATGCCGCGAGCGGGCCTATCTGGTGACCGGCGATCCCGTGATCCTCGGGGCGCGCCGCGGCGGCTATGTCTGCGCGAGCTATCGCGGGGCGAAGGGCGACCTGGCGCGAACCGGCTGGCTTCCGGCCGAGGCGGTGGCGGCCGAGGCGCCGGCCCCGGTCGCGCCGGACGATTGGCTCGGCACCTGGACCCAGGCGGAGGGGCGCATCCGGGTGAAGCCGGGAGACAAGCCCGGCACGCTGTCCATCACCGGCGACGCGACCTGGGGCGCGGGCGATCCCGAACGGGTGAAGCGCGGCGGCATCCATCTCGGCGAGATCTCCGGCACGGTCGCGCCCGAGGGCGACGGCGCCAGCTTTGTCGTGGGCGAGAACGGCACCCTGCCGGTCGCGAAGGGCGGGGAATACGATTGCAAGGTCTGGCTGCGGCGCCTCGGCCCCTGGCTCGTGGTGGAAGACAACCTCGCCTGCGGCGGCATGAATGTCAGCTTCCGCGGCGTCTACCGGCGAGAACCGTGACGGGGTGCGGACGCATGACCCGGCGCGCCCTCCTCGCAGCCGCAGTAGCGCTCGCGGCCTGCACCCCGGCTCCGACGACGATGAGCGCCGAGGCCGTCGAGGCGTTCCTCGAAGTGCCGCTGCCGCCCGGCCGCCGCGACCTGCGGGTCTTCACCGAGGCCGGCATCGACCGGCTGATGCTGCTGCGGCTCGACGCGCCGAGGGCGGAGGCCGACGCCTTCGCCGCCCACCTCGTGCCGGACGGTCTCGCGGCGGGCGCCGATCCGGGGCTGGGCGCCCTCGGCACGGCCTTCGAGGGCTGGATCGCGGCGTCGCCGGAGGGGAGCAGCGGCGGGCAGACGCTGGTCTCGGGGCGGCGGGCGGTGAAGGTCGTGGTCGCCCCGGCCGAGCCCGGCTGGCGGCGGGTCTGGGTCGCGAGCTTCACCCTGTGAGCCGCGCGGAGGCACCATGGACGGACGAAGACCGGACCGGCCGCGACCGCCGCGAGGAGGCCGGCGCATGATGCTCGCGGTGACCGCCCTGGTCTGGACACCGGCCCTGCTGTTCGCGCTCGGGTTCGGGCTGGCCCACCTCACCGGCTGCCGGGTGGACGAGGGAAGCGCGCATCCCTGCCTCGTCGCCGGCATCGATATCGGCGGCCTGCTCTACACCCTGATGATGATGGGCTGGCTGGTCATCCTGCTCCTGCCCTTCATGCTGCTGACGGTCGTGATCTGGCTCGGGATCGGCCTGCGGGCGCTCTTCGCCGCGTGGCTGTCGTGACGGCTCCGCTCGCGCCCGCTTCGCACAGGATTTCGCGCAAGCCCCGTCCCTCGAGGCAGGAAGGCCCATCGATGTCGCACCGCGCCCGCTCCCTGGCGGCTCTCGCCCTGCTGTCCGTCCTCGCGGGCGGCGACCGCGCCGAGGGCAGCGGTTTCGTCGCCGAGCGCGCCTTCCCGGCGGCGGGTGCCTGCTACGGCCGCCGCTACGACGCGGATCACCTCACCCGTCACCCGGGGCAAGTCGTGACCGCGATCCATCTCTCCGGCTCGTCCCGCGGCCTGATCGCGATGCGTCCGCAGGCCGGCCGGATCGATCCGGAACTGGACCTGAGGCTGCGCATCGACTTCGCCGACGGCGGACGGGCCGA
>NZ_BPRD01000617.1 GCF_022179745.1 Methylorubrum podarium | reverse complement strand
TCAGGGCCGGCACGAAGGAGCGCAGGTGAGACCTCCCGAAGCGTCTCGCGCATCGTCCTGGATCCCGAAAGCCGGCAACCACCTTTCGGGACGATGCGATGGGTCCGTTCGGGGAGAGCATGCACCGTCTCGATCGAGGCCGGAATCGACCGGCGGCGCCCACGGGCGACGAAAACCGGTTCGTGCCCAAGCTTTGGGGCGGTTTTGCGGGAGAGGTAAAGCCGTCAGGCGCTGACCATGGCGGTTTCCTGAGGATCGCCCGTCACCACGGTGTTGCGCTCCACCCGCAGCACGGCGTCGAACGGCGCCTGCCGGTTCAGGGTGGCCTCATCCGGCAGGCAGACGATGAGGGCCGCCCCCGCGCGGAGCGCCCGCAGGCGCTCGATGCGGGCGGTGATCTCGTCGGGCTTGCGGTCGTCGAGGGAGAGGCCGACCACGAGGATGTCGGGGCGGCGCACGAGGCAGCGCACGAACTCGATCGCCACCCGCTCGCGCGGGCCGATGGCGCCCTCCCCCAGGATCGCGCGCTGGCCCTGGCCCGCCACCGCGACGCCCGCCTCGATCCGCGCCGCGAGGCCGAGTCGGTAGACGGTGGGCTCCAGCCCCTGCTCGGCGAGCACCCGGCGCACCAGGGAGCGCACCCGCCCCTCGGCCCCCGCCTCCCCTTGCGTGATGCGGCCGAACAGCAGGTTCTCCTCCAGGCTCGCGGCCGCGGTGAGCCGGGAGGGATCGTAGAACTCGACCTTCTCGCGGTAGCGCGGCGGCAGCATCGCCGCGAAGGAGTGGCGGGCGGCCACCAGACGCTCCTCGAGCGCGGCGTCGATCAGGCCGAAGCGGTGGCGCGTCTCGCTGTAGCGCAGGGCCAACCCGATCAGCCGCTCGCGGTCGCGGTGCCCCGCGGGGCCGCGCCGGAAGCCGCGGGCCTCGGGCTGTCGCGCGACCAGATCCTCGAAATAGCCCCGCTCCGCCGCCGGGAAGAGCGAGAAGGTCTCGAACAGCGGGTGGTCGTCGGGCAGGTCGGAAAAAATCTCGACGGTGGAGCGGGCGACCTGAAGCCCGACATCGACCAGCGTCCGGGTCAGATCCTCCGCTTCGAGCACGGCGCGCAAGTAGGGATGCGCCGCGAGCCGTCCTTGCGAGAAGGCCGGGCTGACGGCCTCGCCGAACAGGATGTTCTCGCCGATATCCGCCTGGTGGTTGTAGCGGGCCGGGTCGAACGGCTCGACGAGGCGGGCCATGCCCTCGCGGGCCAGCGCCTCGCGCACGGCCCGGCGAACGGCGACGATCGCCGCCGCGGTCGCGGGATCGTCCTCCGGATCGACGGAGGCTTCCAGGCCCCGCTCGTAGACGAAGGCGTCGAGGCCGGTGAGCTTGAGGATGGCGATGCGCTCGGCCAGGCCCGAGGCCTCCCGGTCGCCGCTGCGGGCGCCGTAGAGCAGGTTCTGCCGCAGCGTCCCCTCGATCAGGATCGCCTCGGAGCCGGCCAGCGCGATCCGCCGGGCGCGCTCGGCGGAATCGAGGGCGCGCAGGTCGATGCCGCCGTAGGTGACCGATCCGGCGGTGGGCTCGATCTGCCCGGCGAGCAGGGCGGCGAGCGCCCGCGATCCGCTGCCGCGATGGCCGACGATCGCCACATGCGCCGGCATCGGCAGGGCGAGATCGACCCCGGTCAGCCGCTCGCCGCTTCCCGGATCGTAGGCGCCGACGCCGCGGGCGACGAGGGCGCCCGCCTCCGGGAACGGGGCGGCCGCGCGGGAGCGGTCGCCCGGCAGGCGCGGATCGAGGGCGTCCAGGGTCTCGGCGATGGTGCGGAACAAGGGGGAGACCGCCCGGTACTGGTTCCACAGCCGCAGGCTGATGGCGACCAGGGCCGCCGCCAGCACGAAGGCGCCGGCCGCGGCGACCAGGGCTCCGGGCAGGACGTTGTCGGCCTCGGTGGCGGCCTCGCCCTGCCACAGGGCGGTGGCGATGAGGAGTGCGGGGAGGATCACGACGAGGGCGAGCGCCG
>NZ_BPRD01000616.1 GCF_022179745.1 Methylorubrum podarium | reverse complement strand
ACGAGCACGGCGGCGGCCCCGTCGTTCACGCCCGAGGCGTTGCCGGCGGTGACGGTGCCGTCCGGCCGCACGATCGGCTTGAGCGTGGCCAAGGCTTCCAGGGTTATCTCGGGGCGCAGGTGCTCGTCGGCATCCACGGTCAGCGAGCCCTTGCGGCCCCTCACCTCGACGGGGACGATCTCCTCGGCGAACCGCCCGGAGGTCTGCGCCTTCGCCGCGCGCTGCTGGCTGCGCAGGGCGAAGGCGTCCTGGTCCGCCCGGGCGACGCCGAACTCGGCGGCGACGGTCTCGCCGGTCTCGGGCATCGAGTCGGTGCCGTAGGCCGCGCGCATCGCCGGGTTGACGAAGCGCCAGCCGATGGTGGTGTCGTGGATCTCGGCGCGGCGGGAGAACGCGGCGTCCGCCTTCGGCATGACGAAGGGCGCGCGGGACATGCTCTCCACGCCACCGGCGATGACGAGATCGGCCTCGCCGACCGCGATCTGCCGGGCCGCGATGGCGATGGCGTCGAGGCCCGAGCCGCACAGGCGGTTGACGGTGGTTCCGGGCACGGTCTCGGGCAGGCCCGCGAGCAGGGCCGCCATGCGGGCGACGTTGCGGTTGTCCTCGCCAGCTTGGTTGGCGCAGCCGAGGATCACCTCGTCGATCGCGGCGGGGTCGAGTCCGGGCTGGCGGACGAGCAGCGCCCGGATCGGCACGGCGGCGAGGTCGTCGGTCCGCACGCCCGCGAGCGCGCCGCCGAAGCGGCCGAAGGGGGTGCGCAGGGCATCGACGACGTAGGCGGACATCAGGGACGCTCCTGCGTGACGACGAGGCGGCGGCGGATCGGGAACAGGGCGAGGTCGTAGCGGTCCGCCAGCGTGCCCCACAGGCCGCGGGGGGCGACGGCCATGACAAGGATGGCGAGGGCGCCGAGCAGCATCAGGTACCAGGCGCCCAAGGCGGCGAGCTGGTCCTGGAGCAGGTAGAACACCAGCACGCCGACGATCGGCCCCTCGATGGTACCGATGCCGCCGATCACCACGATGAAGATGACGTTCGCCGTCCAGTCGAGCAGGGAGAAAGCGGCGTCGGGCGAGAGGCGCGCCTTCTGGAGGTAGATGAGCGCGCCGACGAGCCCGGTGCCGAAGGCGGCGAGCACGAACACCCAGCGCTTGGCCCGCGCCGCCGCGACGCCGACGCTGCCGGCCGCGCCCTCGTTGTCGCGGATGGCAGCGAGGGCGAGGCCCTGGCGCGACCGCAGCAGGGCATAGACCAGGGCGATGGTGGCGACCGCGACGGCGAGCGCCAGCCAGTAGGCGGTGACGTCGCGGGCGACGGCCGAGCGCAGATGCAGGGCGTCGGCCACGACGGTGACCCAGGCGGCGTCGTTGGTGGCGGATTTGGGCAGCGCCGTGCCGGTGCCGCCGCCGAGGCCCTTGACCTGCGCGGCGACGAGCCGGAACGCCTCGGCCACCACCCAGGTGCCGACGGCGAAGTAGGCGCCGTGCAGGCGGAAGACCAGGAAGGTCACGGGGACGGCGATCGCGGCCGTGCCGACCGCGGCGAGGAGGATCGAGAGAACGGGGTCGAGGCCGGCGCCGATCACCAGGGCGAACATCAGGTAGGCGCCGAGGCCGACGAAAGCCTGCTGGCCGACGGAGACGAGGCCGGCGAAGCCGGCGAGCAGGTTCCAGTATTGGGCCAGCGCCAGCATGGTGAGGACGAAGAAGAGATCCTGGATCAGCCCGCGCCCGGCCCAGAGCGGCGCCGCGGCGAGGGCGGTCACGACCAGGAGGGCGACCAAGCCCGCGGCGAGGGAGGCCGGGGTGCGGGTGACGACGCGGAGGCGGCCGGACCCTTGGGCTGCCGCGGGGACGGCGGGGCTGACGAGGCTGCTCATCGGCTCAGTCCACCGCCCGGGGGAAGAGGCCGCGCGGGCGCACCGCGAGGATGGCGAGAAACGCGACGTGGCCGGCCAGGATCTGCCATTCGGGGTTGATCGAGGCGCCGGCGGTCTGGGCGATGCCGAGCACCATGCCGCCCGCCAGCGTGCCCCAGAACGAGCCGAGGCCGCCGATGATCACCGCCTCGAAGGCATAGATGAGGCGCGCGGGGCCGACGCTGGGGTCGAAGTTGGCCCGCAGGCCGAAGAACAGGCCGGCGAGGGCCGCCAGCACCACCGCGACCGCCATGGCGAGCCCGAAGATGCGGCGGTTGTCGATGCCCATCAGCTGCGCCGTGACCGGGTCGTCGGAGACGGCGCGGAAGGCGCGGCCGACGGGGGTGCGGAAGAACAGGCCGTTGAGCGCGAGGATCGCCAGCACGGCGGTGGCGAAGGCCATGAGCGGCACCACGCCGACCGCCATGCCGCCGCCGAGCGGGATCGAGGCGGCCTCGATCGCGGGGGCGGCGAGGCGTCGGTTGTCGGCGGAGAAGGTTTCGAGCAGGCCGTTCTGCACGATGATCGACAGCCCGAAGGTCGTCAGCAGCGGGGGGAGGATGTCGCGGCCGAGCACCCGGTTGAGCAGGCCCACCTGAAGCACGTATCCGAACGCGAACAGCACCGGCAGGGCGAGCCCGGCGGAGAGGAACGGATCGAGCCCGAGCCCCTGGCCGATGGCGAGGATCAGGAAGGCGGCGAGGATGATGAAGTCGCCATGGGCCAGGTTGACGAGGCGCATCACCCCGAAGATCAGCGCAAGGCCGGCGCCGAACAGGGCGTAGAGGCCGCCGAGCAGGGCGCCCTGCAGGAGGATGTCGAGGAAGGTGGTCATCGCCCCTCCCGTGCGCCGAAATAGGCGTCGTGGATGGCCTCGCGGGTCAGTCCGGCCGGGGCGCCCTCCAGCGTCATGCGGCCTTCCTGGAGGCAGACCACGTGGTCGGCGACAGCGAGGGCCTTCACCACGTCCTGCTCGACCACGACGAGGCTTGTTCCCTCCGCCTTGATCGCCGGCAGCGCGGCGTAGATGTCGCGGATCACCACCGGGGCGAGGCCGAGGCTGATCTCGTCGCAGAGCAGGAGCTTTGGGTTGGACATCAGCGCCCGGCCGATCGCCACCATCTGCTGCTGCCCGCCGGAGAGGGCGGTGCCGGGGCTTCTCCGCCGCTCGGCCAGCACGGGGAAGAGGGCGTAGAGGCTGTCCAGCGTCCAGCGGCCGCCGCCCTTCCGCCCCCATGCGCCGACCAGAAGGTTCTCCTCCACGCTGAGCGAGGGGAACAGCCGCCGCCCCTCCGGCACCATGGCGATGCCGCGGCGCATGATCTCGGCCGGCGGCAGGCCG
>NZ_BPRD01000615.1 GCF_022179745.1 Methylorubrum podarium | reverse complement strand
CGCGGCGGACCATGGCCCGGCCGGATCCGACCCGCGCGACGGCTCCGGCGTACCGCCCTGCCGAGGCTCGGCTGCGCGGCGTCCCCGACCCGCGGCGAGCGCCGAGGCCTGGCCCGCACGAGCGAGCGGGAACGCGCCGGCACGCGGCGCCGCGCCCGGGAAGACCGCCGGTTCGGGGTCGATGATGAGGGGAACGGGCATCGCCCACCCTGCGAGATGCTGCCACATGCCGCCCCGTCGCATCGACGGGACCCGCGCCGCGCAGGGCGGGCGCCTTCCCTTCCGGGCCTGGGGATGACCATGCAACCCGGGTTGCCGCCGCGGCATGCGGCGGCCGGCGGGTCAGGCGCGCGGGGGCTCGCTCGGGGGCGTCGATGCCACGGAGGAGAGGCGGGCGGTGCCGAGGGTGAATTCGGGCGGCCTGGCGATGCGCAGGGGCGTCACGACCGGGCTCTCCGGCCGGATGACGGCATGGCAGGGGCAGTGCGCGCTGCAACGGCCAGGCCCCGCAAGGCCGCGGTCCGCCGGCTCGTCCGCGGCGGGCGCCCCGGAGATGGCATCGAGCACGATGACGATGCCGGGCCCGCCGGCTTCCTCGTCCGGCGACGCGGGCGCGGTCAGGGCCGGGTCCACCAGGGAGACGGTCAGGGCGATGGCGAGCAGGCAAACCAGGGCGCGGCGCCAAACGCCGGACGCGTACCCGTCCCACCGCTGCCGAAGCCTGACCATACGCCATGCTTACGGGGGCGCGCCGCCCGGCGCAAGGTCTCGCGGAGGTGGGGGAGGCCAGCGTCCGAGGAGCCCGATCGTTCCCGCGCGCCGGCGGCGCGACCCGTCGCAGGACCCTCCTCGCGCGGAGGGTTTCGCGCTTCGCCGGGGTCCGGCCCGGCCTCAGGGGCGGAGCCGATGTCCGGCCAGGGCGATGCGGTCGCGGATCTCGACCTGCCCGCGCAGGACCCGGATCCATCCCGCGCGCTCCCAGCCGGCGAGATGCCGGCTGACGACCTCGCGCACGGTGCCGAGGTCGGCCGCGATCTGCCGGTGCGTCGCGGTCACCCTTCCGTGCTGGTCCGCTTGGGCGAGCAGGTGCCGGGCGAGGCGCTCCTCAAGGGGCGTGAAGGCGATCTCGTCGAGGAGCCCGAACAGGACGGCCATGAGCTTGGCGTAATCGTCGAGGACGAAGGCGCGGAACGCGGCCGAGGCCGCCATGAGGTGCCGGAAGGTCTCCGCCGGAAGCGCCGCCAGCACCGTGCGCTGCTCCGCGACGCTCTCGGCCGGGAAGGTGCCGCCGGCGAGCAGGCACTGGGTCGTGAGGACGCAGGTCCCCCGGGGACCCACCCGGTAGATCAGCATCTCGCGGCCGCCCGCGGAGATCCGGAAGACGCGTGTCCGGCCCTCGATGCACATCAGGTAGTTCGCGCACTCGCCTCCCAGCTCGTAGGCGGTCGCTCCCGCCTCCAGCACGGGAAAGCGCACGGCGCCGCGCAGGATGTGCCGGTGGTCGGCCGGAAGCGTCCCGAGCACGGGAAACTGCTCGAACCAGCGCTCGACGCGGTCGGCGTGAGACATGCGCGATGACCTTCAGCTCCGCGGCGCGCCGGTCGGGCGCCGGG
>NZ_BPRD01000614.1 GCF_022179745.1 Methylorubrum podarium | reverse complement strand
CGTTCCGCTCGCGGATCTCGGCCATGAACTCATCGACGGACGATGCGCGCGCCTCGCCCGGCACGATGCTCGCGACCTGGGCAAAGGTTTGCGTCACGTCGCGACCGTCCTGCGGCCGCCCATCGGCCGGTTCGTGCTCGAACACGATGCGCCGCGCCTTGTCGACGAGGAAGCGCGTGCCCTCGATGTAGTTGGTGAAGTACGCCTCGACGAATGACGTGCAGTCCCGCTCGCCGGGACCGACGTGCGGGTCGGCCAAGTCGGGCGCGACGCGCCCGAGGGTCATCGCCAAGACCTTGAGGCGCTCCATGCACTCGGGGTCGTAGGGGTCGTCCGGCCGGCGCCGCGCGGCCACGTCCCTTGCGACCAAACCGGCTTTGCGCGTTCCGAGGATGGTCCCGATGATATCGAGGAGGACCTGCAGTTCCTGTTCCGCCCCAAGCGAGCCTGCGATGCACTCGGCCCGCTGCCGGATCTCCCGGAGACCGTCCTCATGGGCGGTCTTCAGCAACCGCTCGACCTCTCGTTCGACGCCTTCCCTTCCGACGGTGCGGCTAGGCCCACTCCGTGCGCGTGATGCCTGCAGGTTCTCCAGCAGGGCGCGCGCGTCGCTCGGAAGGTAGACCCCGAGGAAGGACATGTCCCCCTCCAACGGCCCTGGACCGGGGAAGGTTCTGATTTCCAAGCCGGGCAGTGACAACCGCCTGCGGGCCTTCCCGTGCGGATCGGTCGCGAACACCCAGCCCGGGAAGACGACGCGCCCGTCCGGCCCGCGCTCACGCCAGGGATTCCTCTGCAGGGCAGTCCGGCCCCTGAGCACGGCACCAGGCGCGTATCGAGCGAGGATGGGAGCCCATCCGCCGCAGACAATCTCTTCGACGGGACGACCGTTGCACACCGCATAGATGCCGTCGCCGACCCGCCGGAGCTTGCCGGCGGCGGCCTGCCGCTGAAGGGACCGGTCGCGTTGCGGGTCGCCTCGCGTGAGGATCAGATCACCGTGCGTCGTAGCCACTTAACGCCCCCGGGCGGCGGAAGCCCCGTCGCTTATATCGACATAATAACCTCTTGTGTCGTTTAAAACAACATAAGCTCGCAATTGCCCTAAGGCAGGCTGATATACCCGTCTACTACTCGATTCCCGGACAAGGCAACCATGTCTCCGAGCGGTTGGAAGTCGAAGACCCCCTCAGACCGGCATGCCGGTCAA
>NZ_BPRD01000613.1 GCF_022179745.1 Methylorubrum podarium | reverse complement strand
CGCGGCGCGGCGCCCGTCTCGCCCCCGCGCGCGGCCCCGCCGGCGCGCCCCGCGCCGAAGCGCGTCGGCCCGGCGGAGTTCCTGGGTCAGGTGCGCGACGAGGCCCGCAAGGTCACGTGGCCGACCCGCAAGGAAACCACCGTCACCACGATGATGGTGTTCATCATGGTCGTGGTCGCGAGCCTGTTCTTCGTCGCCGTCGATCAGGTGCTGCGCTTCGGCGTCGGCCTGATCCTCGGGATCGGCGCCTAAGGATTTTCGGGCGTTTCTGCGACGCCGAGGAGTTGAGAGACCCGTGTCGAAGCGCTGGTACATCGTCCACGCCTACTCGAATTTCGAGAACAAGGTCGCCCAGTCCATCAAGGACCAGGCGGCCCAGCGCGGGCTGACCGAGCTGTTCGACGAGGTCATGGTGCCGACCGAGAAGGTCACGGAAGTCCGGCGTGGCCGTAAAGTGGACGCCGAGCGAAAATTCTTCCCCGGTTACGTGCTGGTGAAGTGCGACCTGACCGACGAGGTCTACCACCTCATCAAGAACACCCCGAAGGTCACCGGCTTCCTCGGTGCCGACAAGGCCAAGCCCGTGCCGATCCCGGACGCGGAGGCCGAGCGCATCAAGGGGCAGGTGCAGGAGGGCGTGGACCGCCCGAAGCACACGGTCTCCTTCGAGATCGGCGAGACGGTGCGCGTCTCCGACGGCCCCTTCGCCTCCTTCAACGGCACCGTCGAGGAGATCGACGATGCCCGCTCGCGCCTCAAGGTGGCGGTGTCGATCTTCGGCCGCGCCACCCCGGTCGAGCTGGAATACGGTCAGGTCGAGAAGGTCTGATCCCATGATCAACCCGGCGGTTACGTCTCAGTATCGAGATTTAGCCGTCGGCATGGCCGTCGCAGGCGCGTTCCTGTGGTGTGTGGGCATCTTCTTCTGGCGCCTGCTGAGCGGTCAGATGAGTTTGCGAGACTTCCCCGAGCGCCACGGATGGTGGCTGCGTCTCTGGTGGTGGATATCGCGTTGAGATCCGGCTTCGCCGGATAAGTCCCCGCTGCGGCGGGGTACCATCCGCGGGAGATCCGCCCGGCCTCGCCTCCGGGATCCACGGATCGCACCGCGACCTGCAACCGCCCGTCCGTCCGTGCCTCAGGCAGCACGGCGACGCGCACATCTTGGGAGCAGTCCCATGGCGAAGAAGATCACGGGCTACGTGAAGCTTCAGGTCCCGGCCGGCGCCGCCAACCCGTCGCCGCCGATCGGTCCCGCGCTCGGTCAGCGCGGCCTCAACATCATGGAATTCTGCAAGGCCTTCAACGCGAAGACCGCGCAGATGGAGAAGGGCACCCCGATCCCGGTGATCATCACCGCGTATCAGGATCGCTCCTTCACCTTCGAGATGAAGCAGCCCCCGGTCACCTTCTTCCTGAAGAAGGCCGTCGGCCTGAAGATCGGCAAGAAGCCGGCCTCCGGCTCCAAGACCCCGGGCAAGGGTCCGACCGTCGGCAAGATCACCGAGGCCCAGCTTCGCGAGATCGCCGAGAAGAAGATGCCCGACCTCAACTGCGATTCCGTCGATGCGGCGGTCGCGATGATCCGTGGCTCCGCGCGAGCCATGGGCCTCGAAGTCGTCGCTTAAGGAGGGCATCATGGCACGCGAAGGAAAGCGCATCCGCGCCGCCCGCGAGGGTCTGGAGCCGATGAAGCTCTACGCCATCGACGAGGCGATCAAGCTGGTGAAGTCGAAGGCCTCGGCCAAGTTCGACGAGACCGTCGAGATCTCGATGAATCTCGGCGTCGATCCGCGTCACGCCGACCAGATGGTCCGCGGCGTCTGCAACCTGCCGAACGGCTCCGGCCGGACGGTCCGCGTGGCGGTCTTCGCCCGCGGCGCCAAGGCGGACGACGCCAAGGCGGCGGGTGCCGACATCGTCGGCGCCGAGGATCTCCTCGAGATCGTGCAGGGCGGCAAGATCGAGTTCGATCGCTGCATCGCGACCCCGGACCTGATGCCGCTCGTCGGCCGTCTCGGCAAGGTGCTGGGCCCGCGCGGCCTGATGCCGAACCCGAAGGTCGGCACCGTCACCATGGACGTGAAGGGCGCGGTCGCCGCCGCCAAGGGCGGTGCGGTCGAGTTCCGCGTCGAGAAGGCCGGCATCGTGCACGCCGGCGTCGGCAAGGTGTCCTTCGACGAGCAGAAGCTCGTCGAGAACATCAAGGCCTTCGCCGACGCGGTCGCCAAGGCGAAGCCCGCCGGCGCCAAGGGCACCTACATCCAGCGCATCGCCGTCACCTCGACGATGGGCCCGGGCGTGAAGGTCGAGCCCTCCACGGTGCTCACCGCGTAAGCGATCGTCCGAACGGACTTCTGGGAAGCGCCCGGCCGCGAGGCCGGGCGCTTTTCGTTTGGCGGGGTGCCGTCATTGCGAGGCGGCAGCCGAGGGTGAGGGGGCTTGGCTGGAGGAGCCTCCTCTGGATGCGCCCCCTCACCCTCGCCCTGCGGGCTCACCGCGCCGACGACAAGATCGTCGCGGTCCTCTCCCCGCAAGCGGGGAGAGGGGGCATGCCGGTGAACGTCTACGTCTCCGCCACGCCCTCCAGCGCCAGCCGCAGGTGCCGCGGGCCCCGCAGCGAGGCGCCGGGACGGTAGGGGGGCGGATCCTCGACCAGGGACGCGCCCTTGAGCCGCCGCATCAGGCTGACCAGAGCCACCTCCGCCTCGATCCGCGCCAGCGGCGCGCCGACGCAGTAGTGCAGACCGCCGCCGAAGCCGAGATGGCGGTTGTCGGTCCGGTCGGGATCGAAGCGGTCGGGGTCGGGGAAGCGCGCCGGGTCGCGGTTGGCCGCCGCCAGCAGGAAGATCACCGGCGCGTCCTTCGGGATGGTGATCCCGCCGACCGTGATGTCGGCGAGCGCCAGCCGGGTGCGATACTGGACCGGCGGCTCGTAGCGCAGCAATTCCTCGATCAGCCGCGGCGCGATCCCCGGCTCGGCGCGCAGGCGCTCCCCGTGCTCGGGGAAGCGCAGCAGCGTCAGCATGCCGTTGGTGATCAGGTTCACCGTGGTCTCGTGGCCCGCCACCAGCAGCAGCACGGCGGTGGCGATCAGGTCGAAATCGTTCATCCCGTCCTTGTCGTTCGCGAGGTCGGACAGGATGTCTTCCTGTGGGTCCTTGCGCTTCTCCTTGATCAGGCACTGGAGGTAGTCGGCGATCTCGGTGAAGCAGACCTCGTTCTTGGCCCTCGTCTCTTCGTCGTCGCGCTGGTTGGGCTCCAGCGCGGTCGCGAGCTGCGTCGCCCAGCCGTGGAACCGCGCCTCGTCCTCCGGCGGCACGCCGAGCAGCTCGCAGATCACGGTGACGGGGAGCGGGTAGGAGAAGTCGTCGACGAGGTCGATGCAGGATTTGCCCCGCATCTTGCCGATCAGGTCGTCGGTGATCTTTTGGGTCTTCGCGCGCATGCCGCGCACCCGCTCAGGCGTGAAGCAGCGCATCACCTGACCCCGCAGGCGGTCGTGGTCGGGCGGGTCGCGGAAGATGAAGGGGCGGTGGCGCTTGCGGATCTCGGCCCGCACCGGCCGCACCAGCAGGTCGGTGACCGGATTGCCGGTCCAGCGGAATTTCTGCGGGTCGGGCAGGTCGTCCGAGCTGATCCGCGGGTCGGAGATCAGCCGCGCCAGCTCCGCATGCGTGCTGACGACGTAGGTGCCGTCCTCCTGCCGCGCGACGGGCACCCTCCGCATCTCCGCGTAGAGCGGGTAGGGGTTCGCCCGGTTGGCGGGATCGAGGATCTGTTCGAACAGCGTGCTTCCGCTCACGGGGTCATGGCTCCTGCAGACGGAGGCGGGGCTGGTCGAGGGCGTCCGCGATCGGCGGGAATGGCGCGCGCTCCCGGATCGCCGCCTACAAGGCGGGCAGCCAGCGGGCGCTGTCGATCGCGGCCGCCGCGACGGTGCGGCCGTCGCGTCCGTAGACGGCCACGAGGCGGCGCTCGTCGAGCGCGCCGTGCACCACCGCGAAGGCGTCGGCACCCTCGGCCAGGCCGACGAGCTTGATCGTCAGGCCGAATTGCTGCGACCAGAAATCGGGCAGGTGGTCGTGGCGGCGCATGGCCGAGGCGTCGCCCGCCAGCATGTTGGCGGCCGCGGTCTCCGCTTGCGCCCGGGCGTTGCCCCAGTGCTCGACCGCCACCAGCGCGTCGTCGTCGTGCGGGTTCGGCCAGCGGGCGACGTCGCCGGCCGCGAACACGCCCTCGGCGACGCGGCCGTCGGCGCGCAGGGCCCGGCAGAAGGCGTCGCAGCGCAGGCCCTCGGCGTCGGCCTCCAGCCCGGCGCCGTCGAGCCACTCGACGTTGCGGAGCGTCCCGATGGCCGCGACGAGGCACGCGGTCTCGATCCGCTCGCCGTCCTTCAGGACGATGGCCGCGAGACGCCCGCCCTCCGCCTCCATCCGCTCGATCTCGGATTCGAGGCGCAGGTCGACGCCCCGCTCGCGGGCGACCTCGCCGATCAGGCCGCCGAGGCGGGGACCCAGCGCCGCGGCGAGCGGCACCGCGTCGCGCACCAGCAGGGTGACGGGGATGTCGAGATCGCGGCAGGTCGAGGCGACCTCGAAGCCGATGAAGCCGCCGCCGACGAGGACGACGCGCCGCGGCCTGGCGCGCAGGCAGGCCCCGAGCCGCTCGGCGTCGTCCCGCCCGCGCAGGGTGAAGACGCCGGCGAGCCCGGCCTCCTCCGGCTTGGGCCAGGGCCGCGCCCGCGTGCCCGTGGCGATCAGCAGGCGATCGTAGGGAAGGCGGTCGCCGTCGCCGAGTTCGACCACGCGCTCCCCCAGGTCGAGCCGGGTCGC
>NZ_BPRD01000612.1 GCF_022179745.1 Methylorubrum podarium | reverse complement strand
CACCGCCGACCTCGACGGAGCGTTCGCCGACGCCTTTCCCGGCGCCCGCCTCGTGATCCCGCCGCCGGCGCGCGAGGCGCGGTTCGGCGTGATCTTCTCGGAGTATCCGAAGCGCGGGAAAGGCGTCGGCGAACGCTCCGTCGAGGTCGGCGGTGTCGCCGCGGATATGGGCGAGGGTGGCGAGGACGGCGGCGAGGTCGGCACCGTCCGAGGCCAGGGTCGGCGTCGTCACCGCGAGGCAGGGGCGGCGCAGCGGCGAGCCCGCATCGGTGCGCACGTCGTGATAGAAGCGCCACGCGCCGAAGGCCTGCCGCACGATCTGCAGTTCGGGAAAGCGCACCGCGTCCTGAAGCGCGGCGAGCGCCGTCTCGGTCGGCAGCAGGCTCACGCCGAGGGGGCGCTTGCGGCCCTCCTCGTCGCGCACGAAGCCCGCCGGCCCGTCGCGGTCGAGCACCGTGACCGGACGCGCGCCGGTCTGCACGG
This sequence comes from Methylorubrum podarium, assembly GCF_022179745.1. Lineage (GTDB taxonomy): Bacteria > Pseudomonadota > Alphaproteobacteria > Rhizobiales > Beijerinckiaceae > Methylobacterium > Methylobacterium podarium. The sequence continues at coordinate 684 of NZ_BPRD01000612.1, read as the reverse complement.
TGAGGCGCTCGGTCTTCACCTGCGGCTCCAGGGCGAAGGCCGCCGCCGTCACCGGCGGCGGGATCCCGATCTCGACGGCGTAGCTGTAGCTCTGGCCCGTGGCCTCGTCGGACAGTTCGGCGGAGAGCCGAACCCGCGCCGGCTCGGCCTTGCGGCGCGGGCCGGCCCAGAGAACCGAGTCCATGCCGCCCTCGGCGGCGAGCACCCGCGTCAGCGTGCCGGAGGCGGCCGCCTGGAGCAGGGCGAGGGCGCGGTAGAGGTTGGTCTTGCCGGTGCCGTTGCCGCCGACGAAGACCGAGAGCGGGCCGACCGGGAAACGGATGCTCCTCAGGGAGCGATACCCGGCCGCCTCGATCTCCCGAACCACCGGCATCGGTGCTTTCCCTCAAGCCTCGGCGGGTGTGGAACTAGACCGCCCAGCTACCGATTCGGGAAGGCAAATTGGGCGGGCTCGGCCTCAATCCGGCACCTTGATGCCCTTCAGCCCCTTGGGCGGGTCGGGGAAGCGCGGGTCCATCGCCTCCAGCGTGTCGGCGATGGTCTTGGCGACCATGACGTTGCGGGCCCACTTCCGGTTGGCCGGCACCACGTGCCAGGGGGCGTAGGGCGTCGAGCAGCGGGCAAGCGCGTCGTCGAAGGCGGTCTGGTAGGCGTCCCAGGCCTTGCGCTCGACGAGGTCGGCGG
>NZ_BPRD01000611.1 GCF_022179745.1 Methylorubrum podarium | reverse complement strand
GTCGCTGAAAAGGGTCGCGCTCAGGCGACCCTTTTCAGCGACCGTATAGGTCGTCGTCAGGAGCGTGGTGCCGCCGATATAAAGGAAGTTCCAGCCGACGCCGAGGAACACGAGAGCTGCGGCGAAGGATGAAAAGCCGGTGCCGGTCAGCGCCATGATGATATGGCAGGCAAAGAGCACAATACCTGACAGCATGATACGCTGCACGCCAAAGCGCGCAATGAGCGAACCTGTGAAAAATGACGGCAGGAACATGCCTAGCACATGAAGCTGGATAACGGTCGCGGTTGTCGAAAGATCATGATGATGGTGGGTCATCGCGATTGGTGTTGCAGTCATGGCGAGGATCATGATCCCGTAGCCGGTCGCCGCGCCGAACAGAGCGGCGAGATAGGGCGGCTGCGACACGATGGTCAGCCAGGGCCGGCCTGGCGCTAACGGCATGAATTTCGACCACATGCCGGAGCTGAAATGGCTTGTTGGATACCCATGGGCATTAGGGCTTATGATCGCGTCAGCAATCCTCCCGTACTATTACTTCAAGCGGCGCGGCTGGCTGTAGGGATCTGGCCCATTGATCTGAACGGGGGGGCGACCGTTCACCGCAAGTCTATCCTCGTTCATCAATCCTATTCCCATCCCGGCCCGCCACGCTGCGGTCCCATCGGGTTCTGTCTCGCCTGCGCCAGGCGTTCCTGCATCCGCGCGCGGCGACTATCTGCCGCCGTCCGCGATTGCTCATCGGTGCTGTCAGCTGTGATGTCCTGCGCGGTTTCGCGGACCTCGCGTTCACGCTGTTCGGTCTGCGCCATCCGCAGCTGATCGTCGACACGGGTTTCCCTCACCAGATCGCGGATAAGGCTCCGCCGCTCACGCGCCTCGATCATGTCGAGCGCGGCTTCGCGCCGTTCGATGCCTTTCTTCTCGCGTCCATGCCGGCGGTCCAGTGCCTCGTTTTCGAGGCGGTGCCGCTCTGCCGGATTGAGGGTCGGGTTGCGCCGCAAATGGCCAACCACGGACCGGAGACCCGGCACGCGCTCAAGCAGCCCGAAGAGCGCGCCAGCGACGACGTTAAACAACCGGCCATCCTCAGCCTTCTGCGCCGCGTGCAGCGCCATGCGCTCGCTCGCATGGGTCAGGGCCAGCTTCTGGCTCCGCTCGTCGATGACGCGCCTGCGCCTTGCCGCCTGCTTGGCGGCAAGGTCGGCAGCCGACTTCGCGCCGCGCTGCCGGGCCTTCTCACGCAGCCGCTCATCGACCGCCCGCTGCCGGGCGGCTTGCTCGGCCTGTGCGGCCTCGACCGTCGGCAGGGTCTCTGCCGGCATCGAAGCAAGGCGGGCTTTCACATCCTTCGTACGCGCGCCGTCGATCTGTCGGGCAAGGGCATGAACATGTCCGGCCCGATCCACGACGACATAAGCGCGCCGCTCACCCTGGGCGAGGACATAGCCAGCGCGCTCCAATCCCACGCGGAAGGTCTCGGCGGAGTCGGATGAGCGGTAGATGGCGGTCACAGTGCTGCGGCGCTGCTCCGGCGTAATGCCGGAGGCCTCGGCCATGGCCTTTTCGGCGAAGGTCACGTCGCGGGTTTTCTCGAACCGGGCATCGCCCCGGTCCTCAGCAAGCCCGGAAGGCAAGGGAAGACCATAGGCATGGGCCAGCTCCCGCGCGCAGGTGCGAAGCTTCATGTGGTCATGGCTCATCGGGACGGCGCGCATGTTGGCGACATCGATCCTGGACCAGACGACATGGCAATGCTCACGCCCGTTCTTCACGTGGAAGACCACGGCGCGCGGCTGGCCGGACAGGCCCAGTTTGTCCTCGATGTGGTCAATAGCGGCCATGTACTGCTCGCGGCTCAGCGGCTCGGCCGGGTTGATGGCGAGGCTGTAGAGGGGCTGCTTGCAGCGGGTCGCACGGGCAATGCCGGCGAACTCCGCCAGCGCCCCATGTAGGTCATCGGCCACGACGCCGCGCAGCTGTGCGATCTCGACACGCGTGTTGTCGTACTCGTTCGACAGATGCGTCGCGAGATCCGCTGCCCCGGTGCGCTGGTTGCCTTTCAGGATCATGGCCGCATTCCCAGGGCCTGAAGGCAGGCGGTACGCATTTCAGCGAGGTCTCGCCATGCAGCCGTGAGGTTCGGATCGTCCACCGGGACAACGCCGGACACCTGCATGCCGCGCAGCGCATCGGCAATGTCACCGAGCTGGCGGAGCACACGGGCAGCGTCCTCCCGGCCAAGGGCGGTACGGCCAGCGGGCTGGTTCAACGCCGCAAGGCGCAGGAAGGAAGCCACGGGCAAGCCCGCGCCGTCGGCCAGCTGGCGGACGGCCTCGGCTTCCTGATCGTTGAACCTGGCGGACAACGTCCTTTGGCGCTGTCGCTTTTCGCTGGCCTTTGCCACGGCCGCCTCCTATCGCGCATCCAGGGTCGCGTGATCCCTGGCCGGTCCAGCGGCACGTCAGTCGTGCATCGGCGCTGGTCCATGGGTGGTCCAGGAGGGAGAGGTGAAATCACCCTCCTGGTCGATGGGTGATCCAAGAGGGAGAGCGAAGTCACCCTAATGGTCCATGGGTAGTCCAGAAGGGAGAGGTGAAATCTCCCTCTGGTCCGGTGCAGCGGGATACGCTGCAATCGTCCGGCAAGGCTCGATGCCAATGCCGGACGATGAGCCCGGGGATGCAACGGGGGGCGGCACGTGAGCCCCCCTTGCCAAGATGGAGCGCGGACTCTCCGCGCGCACATCTTGCAACGCTCAGTAAGGTGTAATTTCAATTGTATGGGATCAAGGTTCAGGAACGCCAGAAAAACGCTCCGGACAGCCTCAAGCATTCAGCGAGGCTTCATTTGCGCTGTAATCTACAGGACTTAGCGTCGTTGGTCAAATTCTGGTCACTCTGACTTAAAGCGACTTATCGAGATTTGTTTTTGCGCTATCACGACGTCCACTTCCCAGTTTATCGAAATTACTTCTCGGAACTCTTAAAATTCGATACAATTTTATCTATTCCAATTTCGACGTATTGAATTCGAGCAATCATCCGTTCCCCAAAAATTGCGATTCAGCCTCGACGACGTAATCAGCGAGGGCGTCATTGACTCTGCATTCAGCGGCGATGACACTCGGCCAGCGACCTTTGCCGTCGGGACAGAAGGGCGCGTTCCAATCTTCGATGAGGATGCGTGCGAGAGGCAGGTTGTCCGTGCCAACCGCGATGTGCAGCGCCGTGAGTCCGGTGACGGAGTCGCCAGCGCTCACATCCGCTCCGTCCTCCAGCGCGGCGATCACGCCGGCGCTGTCGGCAGCGTAGGCGGCTCGCAGAAGAGCGCCGTTCGGGTCGTGGCTGCCGGAGCGGTTACGGCCGCGCTGTGGGGTTTGAGCGGCCATTAACTGCCCTCCTTGGCGCGGTCAAAGAGTACGGGCGTACTGCTATGGGGCGATGCCCCTGTAGCTGGCCCGGCATCGAGCCCGGCGCGCGATTCATGACCTTGGCCTCCCAGCCGGCCATCGGCCACCCAGTCGAGCCAATAGATGCGCGGCGTCCCTGTCAGGACGTTGCGCATCACGACGAAGAACGAGCCATTCGGATGAATGGCGATGCCCTCGTAAGCGCGGCGGGGTGTGGTCGCCGCGCTCGCCTCGGCCGGGGGCCTGCGGTCCCAGTTGCTGACAAACTCCCGGACAATGGCAAAGGGGTGAGCGGGGGCCGGGTCGATCTCAACGGCAGAAAAGGGCACCCAGTCCTCGGCGTCCCCTCGGTACACCCGCATCCCGCCGCCGGGGTCGGCAGCGCGCCGGGAACGGCCGCTATAGCGGCCGGTCATCTCCGGCGGGACCGGGCGACAATCATGCCCGTCCCGCCAGACCCCGAGAAAGGCGGCCATTTGCTCGCCGAAGGCGGCAAGGGGATCGCTGTCCGGCAGGGTGCCGACGAACTCGGCGCAAAAGCGGATGAGAGCGTCGTTGGAGCGGTGGGTGTCGCCGAGGAACCGCTGAAGCGTCTTCAAAGGCACGCGGTCGAGCGACAGATTGTTCGCCGCCGCGATCTCCTTCTGGAGCGTAGGGACGCCGATGGCGCGCTGCTGCATGTACCGCAGCAACGCGCGGCGGATGCGGTCGCGGTCCGCCAGATCAAAACGGTTCTTGGTCTCCGCCGTCCGCGCTGTCTCCATGCCGCAACCTGACCAGCCTTTGCCCAATCCGGGCATAC
>NZ_BPRD01000610.1 GCF_022179745.1 Methylorubrum podarium | reverse complement strand
TCGGCAAGGGCGTGGTGTTCCGCTTCGGCGGCGTCCAGCTCAACGTCCACGGTCCGGGCCAGATCGGCACGCCGCGCGCCCGCGAGCCGGTGATGCCCGGCGGCAGCGACCTCTGCTTCCGGTGGTCGGGCTCGATCGAGGAGGCGATGGCGCATCTCGCCGTCCACGGCGTCGCGGTCGAGCTGGGACCGGTCGAGCGCCACGGCGCGGCCGGGAAGGGCGTGAGCGTCTACTTCCGCGATCCGGACGGGTCGCTGATGGAGTTCATCACCTATCCGACGCCGTGAGGCAGCTCCCGATCGTGCCGCTTCAACGCCAGGGCAGCGCGCCGGTCAGGCATTGCCGACGCGCTCGGCCAGACGCTGGTTGGTCTGCTCCAGGCGGAGGGCGAGTTCGCGCATGACGGCGATGCCGATCTGCGGGAACTGCGCGAGCAATTCGATGAAGACGTCGCGGTCGATCCGCAGAGCCGTCGTCGCCGTGTCGGCGGTCACCGTCGCCGAGCGCGGCTGATCGGCCAGGATGCCCATCTCGCCGACGAGGGCGTTGGGGCCGAGCAGGGCGAGGCGGACGGGACCGAACGGCCCGTCGATCGAGACCGCGGCGGATCCTTCGAGGATGAGGTAGGCCGCGTCCGCCGCCTCGCCGCGGGCGAAGAAGGCTTGGCCCGCCTCGAAATGCACGCGCTCGCTGGTAAAGGCGAGGAGCTTGAGGCGAGACGGCTCGACCTCGCGGAACAGCGGCACCTGCCGCAGGGACATCACCTCGTTGTCGAGGGTCATGGACACACTCCGATGCGCCTCCAGGGCGGCAGGCGGAAAGGCCCGCGGGTAGACGCACCGGCGGGTCGTGTCAAAGCAGGCCTGCCGTCAGGCGGTCGGGGCCCGACGGGTGACATCGGCAGAGCCACCGGTCGCCCCGTCCCCTCACGCATCGGCACTATCTTGCCTGACGGTCACCCCTTGCGGTCCGTCGACAATCCGAGGTTGCCGGGGCCCGGCGGGTTCCGCTTGGCGCTGGCATTCGGCTGGGGCGAGTCGATCGGTTCCTCGTCCGTCGTCGGCGTCGGGCTGTCTTCCGGCGCCGGCATCGGCGGCAACGGCGTTCTGTTCGGCTCGGGGCGACCAGGGGCCGCGGAAGCCGAGTCGGACTTGGCCGCGAGCGAAGGCTTCACCATATGTCGGTTCGTCATCCCGGCTCCTCATGGGTGTGGACCGGCCTGTGGAGACCTGTTCACAACTCCGCGCAGCGCGCTGGTGTGAGCACGCCTAACGTTTGGACGAAACACGGGTTTCCCAAAGCTCGGCCGTCGATACAGCCAAGGAACAATCGAAAGGGATGATGGTTGAGGAGGGTGTGAAGAGTTGGCTTGAGGAGGCGCTGATGGCATCTGGTAATTCCACCTCGAAGCGAGGTTTCGCTTCCATGAATATCGAGCGGCAGCGCGAGATCGCCAGTAAGGGCGGTCGATCGGTCCCGGCTGAGAAGCGCTCCTTCTCGCAGGATCGTGAGCTGGCCTCATCCGCCGGCCGCAAGGGCGGTCAATCGACCGGCCGCACCGGCGAGGCTTAAACCGGCTGAGGCGGTACCGGGCGCGTCACCCGCGCTCGACCGCCCAGCCTTCCAAAAACAGAAATATATTTCCAACTACGGGCGCCGCGGGCGTCTGTTTCTTTTTGTACCGGCTGTCAGATCAATGCGTCGGCGCGTGCCAGTTCGCGCCATTTGACCACGAGGTCCTCGAAGGCGCGGAGATCGGCGTCGTCGAGCCGCCCCAAGGTTCGCGCGACGTAGGCGGCCTGCGCCGCGATCCCGCGCGCCGCGACCTCGGCGCCCGCGCCGGTGAGATGGAGCGCGTGGGAGCGACGATCGCCGGGGATCGAACGGCGCTCGACCAGTCCGGCCTCGACGAGGCGGTCGATCAGGCCTGACACGTTGCCCTTGGTGACGTAGAGCCGCGCGGCCAGCTCCTGCTGCGTCAGCCCCTCGCGCTCGCTCAAGGTCGACAATACGTCGAATTGCGGGATCGACAGGCCGAGCTCCCGCAGTTCCGCGGCGACGGCGGCCGTGACGCGCCGGCTGAGGCGGATGAACCGAAACCAGACCCGCAGGGGATCGACGGGTTCGGTGTTCGACGCGGGACGGGCTTGACGCTCGGACATGTCCGTCCAGCTTGTAGCAGAGGGATCCGCGCCGGGCAGCCGAGTGGCGCGGTCCACCCCCAGCCTGTAGACTGCGCGGCGATTTATCCACGCCTCACATCCTTTCATCTGTTTCCGGGACCATGCGTCGTCAGCTTCTCGATGAACCGGTGACGCGGGCCGGCCGCTACGCGCGGACGCTCGCCCTGTTCTCCCTGATCGTCACCGCCATGGCGGTACTGATCGTGCGCAGCCCGTCGGCCGAGCCGGCGCCGGCTCTCGCCGTGCTCGGGAGCGGGATCGCCCTCTCCGTCGTCGCGGTGGCGCTGGCCGTGTTCGCCATGGTGCGGGTGTGGCGCGAGGGCGCGGGCGGACTTGGGGCGGCCATCGGCGGACTGTTCCTGGCCAGCCTCGTCCTGGCCTATCCGGCCTATGCCGCACTCAAGGGCGTGCGCCTGCCGACGCTCACCGATGTCTCGACGGATACCGAGCGCCCGCCCGCCTTCTCGCGCTCGCGCCTCGCCTTCGCCGCCCGCGACGGCCGCTACCCTCCGGAGCCGGGACCGGCGACGCGGGAGGCGCAGCGGGCGGCCTATCCGCAGATCGCGCCGCTGACCCTCGACGTCGAGGCCGACGAGGCGTTCGAGCTGGCGCGCAAGGCGGCGGTGAACCGCAAATGGCAGATTGTCGAGGCGATCCGGCCCGGCGGGCGGATCGGCAACGGCCGCATCGAGGCGGTGGCCCATACCCGGATCCTGAACCTGCCCGCCGACATCACCGTGCGGGTGCATCCGCGGGCCGACGGCGCGCGCATCGACGTGCGCTCGGCCTCCCGGATCGGTGACCGCGATTTCGGCGACAATGCCGACCGGATCCGCTCCTACCTCGACGAGGTCGCCAACCTCG
>NZ_BPRD01000609.1 GCF_022179745.1 Methylorubrum podarium | reverse complement strand
CCGCCTCGCGATGACGAGGTGAGGCACGGGGCCCAGAGGGGATCAACTGAAATCTGTATGACCCCGCCCGGCCCCGTGCCGACGACCGCTCGCCGGCGAGTGACGTCGCGGGGAAAATTACTTGGCGAGATAGGCCGAGACGCTGGAGACGCGGGTCCCGACCATCCGGACCGCCTTGCGCAGGCGCTCGTCGGAGACCTGGAGCAGATCGGCCCAGTGCTTGCGGGTGGTGCTGTCGTGGATGTCGATATGGGTTGCGTTGCGGGCGCGCGTGTTCTGGTCCACGGAGGACATTTCAAGGCTCGCTGAGGTGAGGGGTCCGGCCGCCGACGGCCGTTTCCCTCACAACGCGGTTCGTCGATTTCGGCTCCGGGCGAGCGGGCGAGAATCGAACGGATTTTTTGGGGGCTCCGGCCGGCCGGCTGCTGCTGTCTCGGCCTCGTCCGGACACTTGGCTTTGCCCCCCGCCTTGCCGGGGTGCGGCACCCCCTGTTATTCGGCCCTCTCGCGGGCCGACGGGCCCGCTCCCTCGCAATGGGCCAGACGACGATGACGGGATCGCCCCCGGTCGCGATCATCATGGGAAGCCAGTCGGACTGGGCGACCATGCGCAATGCCGCCGAGACGCTGGACGCGCTCGGCGTCGCCTACGATGCCCGCATCGTCTCGGCCCACCGCACCCCGGACCGGCTCGTCGCCTTCGCCAAGGGCGCGCGGGACGCCGGATTCAAGGTGGTGATCGCGGGCGCGGGCGGCGCGGCGCACCTGCCCGGCATGGCGGCGGCGATGACGCCGCTGCCGGTCTTCGGCGTGCCGGTCGAGTCGAAGGCGCTCTCGGGGCAGGACAGCCTGCTCTCGATCGTGCAGATGCCCGCCGGCATCCCCGTCGGCACCCTGGCGATCGGCCGGGCCGGGGCGGTCAACGCCGCCCTGCTCGCCGCCGCCGTGCTGGCGCTCACCGATGCCGGCCTCGCCGGGCGGCTCGACGCGTGGCGCGCCCGCCAGACCGAGTCCGTCGCCGAGCGCCCGGACCCCTCTCAAGCCTGACAACGACACGAATCGCTATGGCCTCTTCCACGTCCACGCCGCCGGTCCGGCCCGGCGGCACCCTCGGCATCGTCGGCGGCGGCCAGCTCGGCCGCATGATCGCGCTCGCGGCGGCCAATTACGGCCTCAAGGTCCACATCTACGCCCCCGACGCCGACAGTCCCGCCTTCGACGTGGCCCATGCCCACACGCTCGCGCCCTACGACGACGCGGCGGCGCTCGCCGCCTTCGCCGACGCCTGCGATGTGGTCACCTACGAGTTCGAGAACATCCCCCACGCCACCGCCGCGGTGCTGGCCGAGCACGCGACCCTGCATCCGAGCGCCACGGCGCTGCTCACGACCCAGGACCGGCTCTCCGAGAAGGACTTCGTGACCGGGCTCGGCATCCCGACCGCGCCCTACCGGGCGGTCGATTCGGCCGAGGATCTCGCCCGCGCCCTGGAGGCGCTGGGCCGCCCCGCCGTGCTGAAGACGCGGCGCTTCGGCTACGACGGCAAGGGCCAGCGCATGATCCGCGAGGGCGACGACCCGGCCGCTCTGCTGGCCGAGTTCAAGGGCGTGCCCTGCATCCTCGAAGGGTTCGTGCCGTTCGAGCGCGAGATCTCGGTGGTCGCGGCGCGCGGCCCGGACGGCGCCTTCGCGGCCTACGACCCCTGCGCCAACGAGCACCGCGACCACATCCTCGCCTTCACCCGCGTGCCCGCCCCGGGTCTGACGCGCGCGACCGGCGACGCGGCGGTTGCCATCGCCCGCGCGATCGCCGAGGCTCTGGACTATGTCGGCGTGCTCGCGGTCGAGATGTTCGAGGTCGCCGGCCCCGAGGGCGCCGGCCGCCTCGTCGTCAACGAGATCGCGCCCCGCGTCCACAATTCCGGGCACTGGACGATCGAGGGCGCGCTGACCTCGCAATTCGCGCAAGGCGTGCGCGCCGTCTGCGGCTGGCCGCTGGGCGACACCGCCCGCACCGGCGACATGATGGTGGAGATGGAAAACCTCATCGGCGCCGAGGCCGATGCCTGGGCCGACCTCCTCGCGGAGCCGGGTGCCCACCTCCACCTCTACGGCAAGGCCGAGGCCCGGCCGGGCCGCAAGATGGGACACGTCACCCGGCTGAGAGCCAGGGCCTGACCCTTCGACCTGTCGCCTCTCCGCAACAGCGCACCGCCGTCGCGCACCGTTCGAGGCCCCCAGCGAAGGCGTGAGGAGAGGGGCCACACCTTCGCCACATCCCGAGGTTTCAGCGGAGGGGACGGGGCGTCCGTGGAAGCGCCGTGCGCGTTCTCCGGCCCGGAGCCGGATGAGCCCGCCCGCTCTTCCCGGAGACGTGTCCGAGGAATCTCCGCTTCGAGGCGCGGTCCGCGTCGGCGAGGCGGAAGTTTTGCGGGATCGTTTAAGCGCCCATTCACCGTGTTGCGGCAGCGTGCGCGACGGGATGATCCGGGCCCTTGAGGGGCCGCCGCGGAAGTCCGGGCAAGCGGGCGCGGGGGAGAACGTGAAGATGATCGGGATGACGCTGGACGGACGCAAGGCGAGGCTGGTCGGTGCCCTCGCGCTGACGGCCGCGGCGCTGGCCGGCTGCGAGACCTACGGCAGCGCGACCGCCCCGCGGCAGTTCGCGGTGCTCGAGACCGACACGACGGGCGCCACCAACGTCAACATCGCCTCGCTCAGCGACGTGATCTCGCGCAACCCGTCGGATGCCGGCGCCTACGTCACCCGCGGCGCGGCCTATGCCCGCTCCGGCCAGTTCGGCGACGCGATCGCCGACTTCTCGAAGGCGATCCAGCTCGATCCGAACTCGGCCTCGGCCTACAACAACCGCGCGCTGGCCTACCGCCAGACCGGCCGCAACGACGCGGCGATGCAGGACTTCTCGAAGGCCATCGCCACCGATCCGAATTTCTCCGCCGCCTATATCGGCCGGGCGAACCTGGAGCGCGCCCAGGGCGACCTCAACGGCGCGCTCAACGATCTCAACGTCGCGATCCGCCTCGCCCCCGAATCGGCCGAGGCCTATCACGCCCGCGGCCTCGTCCGGCAGAAACAGGGCCAGAACCCGGAGGCGATCGGCGACTTCGCGGCCGCCATCGACCGCAACCCCTTCGTCGCCGCCCCCTACGCCGCCCGGGGCCAGAGCCTGATCTCCCTCAACCAGTACGACAAGGCGATCGAGGACTTCAACGCGGCGCTCAACGTCAATTCGAAGGACGCCGGATCCTGGGCCTATCGCGGCCTCGCCTACGAGAAGACCAACCGCCGCAAGGAGGCGAGCGAGAGCTACCAGCAGGCAGCCCGCCTCGACCCCAACAACGCCGTGGCCAAGCAGGGCGTCGGCCGCATGCAGGGCGGTCTCTTCTAGGGCGCTTTCCGACGCCGCGGGGGCCGGTTCACCGGCAGCGAGGCTGCCGAGCCGGCGACCTGAGGTCGTCGAGCGGGCTCACCCGAACCTACCGCTTCCGATCGATTCCTTCGGTGCTGCCTCCCGTCATCCCGGGTTCGCTTGTCAGCGCCCCGGAATGACGGTGGTGGGGTCTGGACCGAACCAATCAGCCGTGAACCGAATCAATTCTCCTCATCCTGAGGTGGCGCTTCGCTGCGCACCTCAGGATGAGGGTGAGGGCTGGAACAATCGTCGCATCGACCCGGCTCGGTGTCGAAGGGAAAAATCAAACAGGCTCTGAGGTAGCGGAAAGAGGCCGCGAGGCTTTCTCTTCGATGGTCGGCGCTTGTCCTCGATTCCGGTGACAACAAGCGGATGCGGAACGCTCGAGCTCGGACCTGACGTCTGATTCCGGGCCGCGCGAAATCTGTGGGCGAGGCTCTGCGGACGGCAATTCCCGTTCTATACTCCTGTCACGACGCGATCCTCGGCGGATCGAGGGCGAGGGGAGGGTAGGCCGATGGCGGATGGATCCGAACTGCTCAACGGAAGACGTGTCCTCGTCGTCGAGGACGAATATTTCATCGCCGACGACCTGCGGCGCGTGTTCGAGGAGCGCGGGGCGCAGGTGATCGGGCCCGTCGGGAGCGTCGACGACGCCCTGGCGATGATCGAGGAATGCCCGCGCATCGACGGGGCGGTGCTCGACATCAACCTGCGCGAGGTCATGGTCTTTCCGGTCGCCGACGCGCTCAGGGCGCGCGGCGTGCCGTTCGTCTTCGCCACCGGCTACGAGGAAAGCGCCGTCCCGAAGCGCCTGCGGGACGCGATCCATTGCGAGAAGCCGATCGAGCCGGCGCGTCTGGCCGAGGCGTTGTTCGGCCAGCCCATCGCCCACTGAGCGGCGCGTGTCCGGGCGCGGTCAGCCCGGCGCGCTTTCCAGACGGCGGTGCTCGCAGGCGATGCGGCGGACCGTGCCGGTGTTCGAGCGGTAGACCACCGTCTCCGTCTCGATCAGGCCGGGGCTGAATTTCACGCCCGCGAGCAACGCCCCCGTGGTCACGCCGGTGGCCGCGACGATGACGTCGCCGCGGGCCATGTCGTGCATGTCGTATTTCCGGTTCGGGTCGGTGATGCCCATCTTGGCCGCCCGCGCCCGCTTGTCGGCCGAATCGAGGATCAGCCGCCCCTGCATCTGGCCGCCGATGCAGCGCAGCGCGCTCGCGGCGATCACGCCCTCCGGCGCGGCGCCCGTCCCCATGTAGATGTCGACGCCGGTCTCCTCGGGCTTGGTGCAGTGGATGATCGCGGCGATGTCGCCGTCCGAGATCAGGCGGATGCCGGCGCCGGTGCTGCGCACGGCGGCGATCAGGTCCATGTGGCGGGGCCGGTCGAGGATGATCGCGGTGATCCCCGCGGGCTCGACCCCCTTGGCGCGGGCGAGCGAGGCGATGTTCTGGGCCGGGCTCCAGTCGAGATCGACCGTGCCGGGCGGGTAGCCGGGGCCGATGGCGATCTTCTGCATGTAGACGTCGGGGGCGGCGAGCAGCGAGCCGCGCTCGGCCAGCGCCATCACCGCGATGGCGCCCGGCATGTCCTTGGCGCAGAGCGTCGTGCCCTCCAGCGGATCGACCGCGATGTCCACCGACGGCCCGTGGCCGGTGCCGACGGCCTCGCCGATGAACAGCATCGGCGCCTCGTCGCGCTCGCCCTCGCCGATCACCACGCGGCCCTCGATCGGCAGCACCATCAGTTCGGCGCGCATGGCGTCGACGGCGGCCTGGTCGGCCTCCTTCTCGCGGCCGTGCCCCCGCAGGCGGGCCGCGGCGATGGCGGCGGCCTCCGTCACCCGCACGAGTTCGAGGGTGAGGCCCCGCGCCGTGGGATCGCTGAAGATCCCGGTATTGGCCACCGACATCGCGCTCCGTTCCTTATCCCCGGGCCCGGCCTGTTCCGACCGGTGCCGATTGCCGTCCAGCGTTCCGGCCGATTCCGGGAACGCGCGGGACGAGACGCGAGACCTGATACCCTGGTGTCGGACAGGATGCGGTTTCCGGCAGGATCTTGCCGGAAATGCGGGTGGGCGTCTCGCCTATTCGCGCTCGATGCGGATCAGCTGCGGCGCCTCGGCGAGCAGGCCGTCGCGGTCGATGGCGGCCAGCGCCTCGCGGACGTTCCCCTCGGTGGCGGCGTAGGTGATCAGCACCAGCGGCACCGGCTGGCCGGACAGCCCCTGCGGATCGCTGGAGGCGGCCTTGGCGGAGCGGCGCTGGACGATGCTCTCGATCGAGATGTTGGCCTCCGCCATCCGGGTGGCGACGCCCGCCGCGACGCCGGTGCGGTCGTGCACGGTGAGGCGGATGTAGTAGCCGCCCTCGTGGCGCTGCATCTCGACCCGGCGCGGGCTCGCGAGGCGCGGGACCGGCTGGCCGAAGGTCGGGCGCGCGAGCCCCAGCGCGACGTCGGTGATGTCGGCCACCACCGCCGAGGCGGTGGCCGCCCCGCCGGCGCCGGGGCCGATCAGGGTCAGTTCGCCGACGGCGTCGGCATCGACGGTGACGGCGTTGGTGACGCCCATCACCTGGGCGATGGCCGAGGCTTTCGGCACCATGGTGGGGTGCACCCGCTGCTCGATGCCGGCCGCCGTCTGCTGGGCGACGCCGAGGAGCTTGATGCGGTAGCCGAGTTCGTCGGCCATGGTGAGGTCGAGGGGCTGGATCGCCGAGATGCCCTCCACCGAGACGCCCTCGGCGTCGATCTCCACGCCGAAGGCGAGGCTCGTGAGGATGGCGAGCTTGTGGGCGGTGTCGAAGCCCTCGACGTCGAAGGTCGGGTCGGCCTCGGCGTAGCCCAGCGCCTGCGCGTCCTTGAGGCAGGCCTCGAAGGTCAGCCCCTCCGCCTCCATCCGGCTGAGGATATAGTTGCAGGTGCCGTTGAGGATTCCGTAGACGCGGCTGATCGCGTTGCCGGAGAGCCCCTCGCGGATCGCCTTGATCACCGGGATGCCGCCGGCCACCGACGCCTCGTAGGCGAGCGCGACGCCGTGCTCCTCGGCCATGCGGGCGAGCGCCGCGCCGTGATGGGCGAGCAGCGCCTTGTTGGCGGTGACGACATGCTTGCCGGCCCCGAGCGCCGCCTCGACCGCCTGCTTGGCCGCGCCGTCCGAGCCGCCGACGAGCTCGACGAACACGTCGATCTCACCCGAGCGGGCCAGGTCCACCGGATCGTCGAACCAGTGCAGGCCCGACAGGTCCACGCCGCGGTCGCGGCCGCGGTCGCGGGCGGAGACGGCGGTGACGGCGATCGTGCGGCCGGTCGCGGCTTCGAGCGCCTCGGCGCGGCGGGCGACCATGCGCAGGACGGAGGCACCGACCGTGCCGAGCCCCGCGATGCCGAGGCGAAGGGTCTGCGTCATGGGAGTTCGCACCGTGATGGACGTTGGCACCGGACCTGTTCCGGATGACCGCCCGACGGCCGCCGCCGCTCGAAGACCGCCTGGGCAGCGGTGGGGCACGGGGACACATCCGGAACGGCGCGCACTTCTGCAACGATTTGGGGCCAGTGCGCAAGGAAACGGGGCGGGACGGGTGCGGCGGCGTCGGTGTCCGGTCGGTGTCCGGTCGGTGTCTCTGCGCACGCGCGAGGCGGCGCGGCGGAGACGGCCTGCCGAAGATTGGCCTCAAACCGGGCGCTCTTCTTCGACCACGGCACCGCCACGCTTGAGCCGCGGGCTCGGCGGGGGTGCCGGCGATGATGCCACGGCGCCGCTGGCGCGATTCTTCGGGAGTTTCGACGATGAGGGGCACCCTTCTCGGCGGCGTGATGGCCAGTGTGATGGCCGGCGCCCTGACGCTCGGCGCGGCGCCCGCCGCCCAGGCACGGGACGGCATCGGTCCGGGCGGCGCGGCGGCCCTCGGCCTGCTCGGCGGCCTCGCCGTCGGCGGCGCGATCGCCGCGGCCAACGACCCCTACTATCCGGGCAAGCCGGTCTACCGGGCGCCCCCGCCGCCGGTCTATGTCGAGGGTCCGATCTGCCACTTCGAGCGCCGCGAGACCATCGACCCCTACGGCGACATCTACGTCCGGCGCGTGCGCGTCTGCGAGTGAGACCGCGCCCGGCTGATTCCTTCGGTGTTGCTTCCCGTCACCACCCCTCTCCTCCCCCTCGGGGGAGGAGGGGATGTCAGCGCAGCTGCAGGCTGTCCACCACCTGGCGGAACAGGGGCAGCATCTGCTCGCGCTGGTCGGCGCGGGTGACGCCGACGGCGCGGATATAGCCGTCCGGATTGAAGCGGATCGTCTGCGAGACCACCACCGGCTGACCCGAGGGGATGTCGGTGGCGCGCGCCACGATCTCGTGCCAGTCGACGCCGTTCTGGCGGTAGCTCTGTGAGCGCTCGATGGCGAAGTCCTTCATCGTCTGGTTCGCGTAGAGCGAGGCGCGGGCGAAGCCGTCGCGCTGCTCCTGGGGCGTCGGCTGCTGCACCGCCTGGGCGATCACCAGGATCGGCTGCTCCAGGTTGGAGACCTGATCGCGCGGACCGAGGGTCAGCAGCACGGAATTGCCCGCCAGCGCCCGCACCGGACGGAAGCCGGCGAGGTCGCCGAGGCGGAAGGGCAGGGCGGCGACCTGGTCGTCGAGGCTCAGCGCCCCGCGGATGCGCACGCCGGTGAGCAGGCCGCGCATGGTCTCGTCGGTCTCGGCGCCGACGGCGGCCTGGGCGATGATGATGCCGGTCACCTCCTGGCCGCCGACGATCAGGAGCCACTTGCGCGCCGCGGGCGTGCCCTGGCCGTCGGGGGGCGTCTGCTCGCCGGTGAAGAGCACGCCCTCGGCCCCGCCGTCGAGGGTCACCGGCTCGCGGGTCTGGACGACGAGGCCCTGCGTCCGGAGGTTCTCGTCGGTGAAGCTCTGCTTGAGCTCCGGATAGGCGCCGGCCGGCAGTTCGACCACGGAGAGCATCGCGCCGCCGCCGATCCGCTCGAAGCCGGTGAAGCGCTTCGAGATCGTCATGTCCGAGGGGGGCTTGAAGCCGAAGCGGGAGCTCGGCGGGAAGACCGCGTCCTCGGCGCGCGCCGGCGATGACAGCGGAACGGACACGGCTCCCGCCAGCACGGCCGCCGCGAGGAGGGCGGCCGCGAGCCCGCGGGAGAACAGACGCAACGGCATCACAGGGTGTCTCCGAAGAGCCCGTCTCGGCTGAGGCTCCGCCGCGATGGGTCGTCCGCCGCGGATATCCTGTCAAGCGCGGCAGAACGCCGAGGCACGGGCGGGGATCACCGCGGGGATCACCGCGAGGATCGGCCGCGCCAGCGGTGCCATTGCCGCTCGATCCAGCGGGCCGATTTCTCCATCGGCACCTTGAGGCCGGGCACGTCCTGGGCCAGCAGCGCGAGGCCGAGCGGCAGCATCCACAGGCCGAGCACCGGCAGGATCGAGAAGATGCCGCCGAGAATCAGCAGGATCGAGGCGAGGAGCCGCACGGGGAAGCGCGCCGGCTCGCGCAGCCACGTCACCATGCGCTGCGCCCACTCGGGGAGCTTCTGACTGGCGCGGTCGACGCGCTCGTCCCAGTCGCGGGCCGTGACCTGTGTCGGGCCTTGCGTCGGACCTTGCGTGGCTCGGGCGTGTTCCATGGGGCGCGTGTTCTCCATCCCCTCAGAATGACGAAGCGAGCCGAAAGGTTCGCGGCCGGCGGTTCACCCGGCGATGAACAGGCCGGCGATGGCCGCGCTGGTGAGGTTCGAGAGCGTGCCCGCCAGGATCGCCCGCAGGCCGAACCGGGCGATCTCGGGCCGGCGCTCGGGGGCGAGGCTGGTGAAGCTCGCGAGTTGGATCGCCACCGAGGTGAGGTTGGCGAAGCCGCACAGGGCGAAGCACAGGATCGCGCCCGTGCGCGGGTCGAGGGTGCCGGCCTTCAGGGTCGGCGAGAGGCTGGCATAGGCGAGGAACTCGTTGAAGGCGATCTTCTGGCCGATGGCCCCGCCGACCAGGGTCGCCTGCTCCCACGGCACGCCGAGCAGCCAGGCGAGCGGCGCCAACGCGACGCCGAGGATGCCCTCGATCGAGAGGCCGGAAAACCCGAACAGGCCGCCGGCCCAGCCGATCGTCGCGTTCACCAGGGCGATCAGCCCGACGAAGGCGATCAGCATCGCGCCGACCGCGACCGCGACGCCGAGGCCCTTCTGCGTGCCGTCGGCGGCGGCCTCGATCAGGTTGGCCGCGCGCGCCTCGCCGAACTCGACCCGCGTCGTGACGATGCGCGTCGGCTCGGTCGACGGGACGAGGATCTTGGCGTAGAGCAGGCCGCCGGGGATCGCCATGAACGAGGCGGCGAGGAGATAGGGCATCGGCACGCCGAGGGCGGCGTAGCCGGCCAGGATCGAACCGGCGGTGGAGGCCGCCCCGCTCGTCATCACCGCGAACAGCTCGGCGCCGGTGAGCATCGCGAGGAAGGGGCGGAGCGCCACGGCGATCTCGCTCTGCCCGATGAAGATGGTGATGACCGCCGAGAACGACTCGATCGA
Source organism: Methylorubrum podarium (assembly GCF_022179745.1). Classification (GTDB taxonomy): domain Bacteria; phylum Pseudomonadota; class Alphaproteobacteria; order Rhizobiales; family Beijerinckiaceae; genus Methylobacterium; species Methylobacterium podarium. The sequence continues at coordinate 187 of NZ_BPRD01000609.1, read as the reverse complement.
CGAGGTGCCGAGCAGCTTTCGCAGGCCGGCGCCGAGGAACCGCGCCAGCGCCTGCATCGCGCCGAGATGGTAGAGCACGCCGATCAGCGCCGAGACGTAGAGGATCTGCGGCAGGACCCGCAGGGCCAGGATGAAGCCCGAGCCGCCGAACAGCTCGAACATCCGCGGCTCGACGAGGCCGCCGAAC
>NZ_BPRD01000608.1 GCF_022179745.1 Methylorubrum podarium | reverse complement strand
CGCCTCCATGGCGGCGACGGGGTCAGATTCCAGGCCGTTGGCCAACGCCAGCAGGAAGATCGCCTCCGAATCGGTCGAGCCGCGGCGGGTGTCGTAGAACTCGTCCGGGATCAGCGCCTCCAGGCGCCGCTTGATCCGGTGATAGCCGCCGATCTGGCCGTTATGCATGAACAGGTGGCGGCCGTGGGCGAAGGGGTGGCAGTTCGCCCGGGTCGTCGCCGTGCCGGTCGCCGCGCGCACATGGGCGAAGAAGGTCCGCGCCCGCACCTGCCGGCAGAGGTTCACGAGGTTCTCGTCCGACCAGGCCGGGCAGATGTCGCGGTAGAGGCCGGGTTCCGCGTGCTCGCCGTACCAGCCGATCCCGAACCCGTCGCCGTTGGTCTCGGTCTTGGCCTCCGACGCGTGCAGCGACTGATGGACCAGCGAATGGGTCGGGGCGCAGACCAGCTCGTTCAGGAAAACCGGCTCACCGAGATAGGCGAGGAAGCGGCACATGGCGGAACAAGAGCCTCCTTTGCGGTCCGAAGCCGAACATGCAAGCATCGGTCCGTTCGGACCGCCCTGCGTCGCCGGACTGTAACAATTCGGTTCGGGAGGTGAACAGTCGGTTAAGGGGCGGCGCGGATCGAACGGTTCGAGCCGGCACAATTTCGCTGAACCGATCATCCCCGAACTTGTTGTCGCAGGGCAAGCATCGTCGGCGCCGCCGACTCCGCCGCGGCGCGCCCCTGGCCGGGCTGCCGCTTCTGACCCGCTCGCAGCTTTCAGGGAGACATCATGGCTCACACCGGAGACAGCCCGGTCGCGCTCGTCGTCGAGGAGGACGAGGCCGCCCGCGATCTCGCGACCGTCCTGATCGAGGAGACCGACCTCGACGTCATCGCCTGTTCGAGCGCCGAGGACGCGCTGGCCGTGCTCGAGCGCGGCGACGTGACGGTGGCGATGGTGATCGCCGACACGCATCTCTCGGGCAAAATGGATGGCGCGGCGCTGGCGCGCACCGTCGAGGATCGCTGGCCGGAGGTGCGGCTCGTGGTGACCTCCCAGGCCCGCGAGGAGCGCCGGACCGAGATCCCGCCGCACGCGGTCTACATGCGCAAGCCCTGGCTGCCCCTGGAGCTTCTGCGGCAGGCCGAGCGCGCCACCCTCACCGCGCGCGCCGCCTGAGCCGAACCTGGGACGGAAAAAGGCCCCGCC